>JAFGWT010000297.1 GCA_016937015.1 Deltaproteobacteria bacterium
CGGAACTCACAAATATGACCCGAGACTACGATGAATATTGACGGATACGCTCAGAATGGCCCGCTTAAGCGATCACGCATGATGACATAATGTGAGGTTGCAAAATGTAACTTGTAGCCACGATTGAGGCTATCGGCCAACCGGGGCGGACAGGGTGCCGTTTCCGTAAACCAGGGAGTTACATTATGATTGAACACACTGAAGAAGAATTGAAGGCAATGGCAGACAAACACAGCATGACAATGGAGGAATTAAAGCAACATCTCAAGGAACATAAGTCGTTGGCATATCCGGAAATCCACACAATCCTGCTGACCAAATCGTTTACCGACGCTGAGCTGGCGGTGATGGCCAAAGAACACGACATGTCGCTCCAGCAAATGAAAGATCATATCGCGATGGCCAAAGCGCATCACCAGTGAAGCGTGAAACACTCTATTCATCTACAACAGGGAGCATAATGATGAGAGAAAAGATTTGTGTTGTCACAGGATGCAGTGATGGCATTGGAAAGGAGACGGCCGTTCAAATGGCGTCCCAGGGATACCGCGTTGCGATGCTGGTGCGGGATAGCGATAAATCCAGAACGGCCCAGAAGGAGATTATTGAGCGCTCCGGCAACTATTCAATTGATTTGTATTACGTGGATCTGTCATCCCAAAAGTCGGTCAGGGATGTGGCAAAACTGCTATCAGAAAGGCTACCTGCCATCAATGTTCTGATAAACAACGCCGGCGTTGTTAAAAGAAAAAAAGATATCTCCGAAGATGGCATCGAGATGACTTATGCTGTCAACTACCTTGCGCCGGTATTGCTTACGCTATTGCTCTTGCCGGTGCTTGAAAAGAGTGATTCCGCACGCATTATCAATCTGTCTTCAGAACTGTATCAGAGGGGAAAAATCGATGTCGAAAACCTTGTTACACAGCAGAAATTCAATGGAGATATGGCGTATGCCAATTCCAAGCTGCTGCTGAATCACTTCACCGTATCGCTGGCCCAAAAGTTACCACCAAAACATATTTCGGTGAATTCGATACATCCCGGCGTACTAGGCACCAACGCGTTTCGCGAGTACCCCTGGTGGTTGACTGCCTTTTTCAACCTATTCCTCGCCAAGCCCGCCGAAGGGGCAAGGCGGGTGGTGAATCTGGCAACGGCACCGGAGTTCGCCGGAGTCAGCGGGGCATATTTTTCGAAATCAGAAATCCAGGGCGAACTGAAAAGTGCCTTTAATTCAAAGCAGAGCAGCCCTATCTGGGACAAAACGCTCGACATACTGGGTTGTGCAGACCTGAGTAAGGGCGAAGGAAAAATGACTCAGCAATAGAGAGCAAAAAACCTTGCGGCCACCGAAAGATTTTCCCCAATACGGACTATTAACCAATTGGATACCTGTCACAGTGGGAGAGTCCTTTTCTCCTGACTGCTTAAAAAGCTTGCTTCGCCTCTTCTGTCGGAAACAGACATAAGTCGCGATAATCGTCCAATAGACCCCGCCTTAAAACAAAAAAGCCTCAGTGCCCAGCACTGGGGCTTTTTTGTTTTGAGGCCCGCACAGTCACGGCTCTGCCGTGACACCGGTATAACGGCTTTGCGAAGCAAAGGCGTGGGCCGGTTGAGGTTCTTCTCACCTAACTTTTGTCAGACGTCCATATTTTCGCAATTTGCGATAGAGTGTGGCGGTGCCAATACCAAGCTGCAAAGCGGTGTTGGCTTGATTGCCGGCGTTCAATTCGAGCACCCGCAATATGTGTTTTTTTTCAACCTCATCCAGACTCTGGACATCAACACTAATATTCGGTTTATTCGGCCTATTCGGACTATTCGGTCTCTTCGGACCCAAAGGTGAAGTGTCGCGAATTTCGGCAGGCAAATCAGCTGTTTCCACTCTCTCTGATCCTGAGAACAGCGCAGCACGTTCCATAGTGTTTTCAAGTTCCCGCACATTACCTGGCCAATTGTAGCCTGTTAAAAGTCTAACCGCATCAGGACAAAATCCTGAGATACGGCGATTCATTTTCTTTGCCGCTGCGACCAAAAAGCCAGTAGCCAAAGGCATGATGTCGTCTGTTCGGTTCCGTAGCGGGGGCACATGCAGTTCCAGCACGTTCAGACGATAATACAAATCCTCTCTGAATAGGCCATGTGCCACTGTTTCAGAAAGATTGCGATTTGTGGCGGCAATAATTCTTACATCAATGGAACGTATCGTATTTTCACCAACTCTCCGAATTTCCCTTTCCTGAAGCACTCTCAACAGCTTCACCTGCATACCCGGTGAAATCTCGCCTATTTCGTCAAGAAGAATTGTTCCCCGGTGTGCCGCTTCAAACAGCCCTGCCCTGGCTGATACTGCCCCGGTAAATGCACCACGGGCATGACCAAACAGTTCGCTTTCGAGCAACGATTCTGAAATTGCTGCACAATTCACGGAAACAAACGGACGCTGAGCCCGTTGCGATGCGGCATGCAGCAATGTTGCGACTCTCTCTTTTCCGACGCCACTTTCCCCGGTAATTAAAACAGTGGTGTCTACACTGGCGACTCGAACTGCAGTATGCAGTAGTCTTTTCATTTCAGCGCTGTGCGCAACAACGCCTCTCATCTGCTCGTATTCAATTGCCGTTTCGGGCAAGGACTTTGTGATTTTTGACAAATCAAGCGCGCGCTTCAGACGTTCCTGTGAATTCATTTTCCACCCCTCACCTTTTAACTGAACCTGCAAATTGAGATCGCACAACGCTGCACTCCACCGCACTTGTCACCTCCGTCACCCGAAGTCGCTATGAACAATCATCCTACTGTGAATTTTTAAATGCCGCTAACAATCCATCTGGCAGTCATGCAGTGAAATATTTGGAGATTTCTGATTCCACAGTCAATCATAACCATTGATTCTTCGAAGGCATCATTTTGATGGCATATGCATCATTTTGATTGACAGGCATCTACTCTATTACGACACAAAAGCGTTTATCGCTCATAAAAACCTGTTCATTTCCAGCAACCGGAATAATGGTCTCTTTCTTGCACATAATCGTTGCGTCATTCCAATGCAGAGAACGTTTTTGCGTTGTGTAACCAGCATAATGATTTCCTCAAAGTGCAGTGGTCGAGTAACACACCATTTCGCTGGCAGGAGCAGAAAGAATACCATGAAAAAATTTACCAGCATTATTAATCATTCGATGAATCCGCGAAAGTATATACATTCAACCAAAACAAGATTCAGCACATGGACGGATTTCATTTTTCTAAAGCTGTGTCTGCCATTTGTCCTTTTGCCAGAGCAGATAAATCCCACAGTGAACCAAATTGCCTTGTCCTCTCCCATGGGGATGATGGATATTCTCAATTCGGAAAAAAAAAATGCAGAAACAGCGCATGCGTGAAGGAAGCGTGGAGAAAACATGAAATCCCATCGAAATAAGATTCCTTTTATGCCCGTCATTTGCACCGACTGCAATGTGCTTGCGTTGGCCGATATGAGTGGCAAACCACTTTGTATTTGTTGCCTTCTAAAAGCCATCGGTGGACTGCGTATGGATGAGCCGTTCAATATCACACCGCTTAAGATGCATATCGCTGCTGGACAAATCCAGTTTCAAAGTATGTAGACCAATACTGGACAGCGACAGGAATAAAGACATGGACACCGGACAATGCCCAAATATTAACCATCAACTTGCGTTTCCGCCAATTAGATACTGTCCAGCATGTGGCGAGATTCTCAATTGGCTCATCCCTGAAAACGTTTGCAGTGCGTCGCGTCACGCAGAAAAATGCAGAGACCAAAATCCGTATTGCAGCGATTGCGGAATGCATCTTTATGGACAGATGCACGGTTGACGAACTTTGGGATGGCAGCACCCTGGATTCAGAATGCGCAGAGTCCGCCGTGACCGCCATCCCCCCCTCCTGTTAATTCAGTATTTTGGGAAATCGAAGTTCATCTCAAGATTGTCCCGGTCAACCACTGGGTGCTGCAAACCATTAGTGGTTTGGGTCACTGTTTCTGCTACATAATCGCGAAGCTCGTCCGTTGAAATTTTGCGATCGCGGTTTTTATCCGCGTTGTCCCCGGTGAGAGAATCAATGATAGCTTCCGTGAAGTTCCCATTTGCATATCTATCGCTCTCGTAGGAGAACTCATCGCCCCTGGATGAAGAAAATACAATGGCTCCGGTGCGACGAAACAGATCATTGTAGATATAGCGCTTTGATTGTTTCGAAAGCGCCCGCTGCAAATCCTTTTGTCTGCGGGTGTTCTGCTTTCGGCGAATACCGCGGGATATGACGCCTGCAACATGGGCCTGTTCGTCAGAGACAGCAACATCTGAATCATCAAGGTCGCCGGATTGACATGTGTCGAGAAGGAGTAATTTTCGCCTCGCCGAGATGCCTTCAAGCAGAGATTCAATTCGTTGATAGTTTACTGCGGTATGTCTTAGCCGATTCAGTTTGCTTGACGACAGCAGATAATAGTACTCGAAATCGCCATCCATATCGTACAACCCATGCCCGGCTACAAACACCACAACCGTGTCATCCACTTTCGTTTTTTTGAGCAATGCTGACGCGGCGCTGAATGCCTTGGCATCCACTTCACTGTCTGTAAACGTTTTCACATGAACCGCATCGAACAGGTTGCTCCGTTGCTTGAAAATCTGGCCGAGATCTTCAGCATCCTTTGCCGCATATTTCAAAGCCATGCTTTTATCGTCGTATTTGGATACGCCAAAGCCCACGTAGTACAGATCACCCTTTTCTGACGAGGTATATGTTTCAGTGAGATGCTCCCGAAGGGATTCTATCCCAAGGGCATTCCTGGCGCTAATTTCAATTTTGTTGCGGCCCGTGTGCAGCTGCACTGTGTCTCGAACGATGGTGCCGGACATCTGCTTCCCCGCCATTCCATAGATTGGGACATCATTGATATAAATATTGTAACTCTCCACTTTCGAAACGGGATCACTTACCGCGACCGAAATATCCACAAATCGCTCCCGTCGTTTATGCCCGATAATCTGCACTTTGGGTGCAGCACCAAATACATAAGAAAGCTGGGTCTCATCAAATCCGTACCTGGCGACACGCTTAAGATAAAGTGTGTAGAAGGACTCAATCATCTCGTCAGAACCAAGTTTCATCCGCTGCATGATGATATCGGGGCGGTTATTGCGAATGGCTGTCTGTTCAATTCTGTAGCCGTGCATATCCGTTACCGCCGCCACCAGCCGGCCGCCGTTTCGGGACGCGGTAAAGAAGCCATCGTCAGTATAGACAATCCACTCCGCCCCATCACTCACAAGCCATATTCGGCTATTTTCCTCAATGTTCCACACCACAATGCCGCCGCTACTATCGCCGTAAACAAAGTAGCGATGGCCATCGTAAAACGCGCCGTCGTAAATTAACCCGTCCGCTGTTGACTCGCTGGCAATGTGCCCTTTGGGAATATCCATCACCACTATGTCGGGGCAACTGTCACTTGAATCAGTGCGGTGAGTCAGGGCTGCGTACACGCCGTCCTCCGACACGTACAGATCTTCCTCAATGCATTTGTGCGTCCAGGGTGCTTTGAATTGCTGCGTTTTCACCCCTCTTTGGAGGTCATACACATGAAACTGATCATCATACAGGGCAATGAACCGATGTGCGTCCACCGCCGCGATTTTAAAATTGGTATAAACACCAAGGTTGATGTGGTCAATGACAGTGCGTTCTTCAAAGTGACTGCCGTGAAGGAGCACAAGGTCGCCACTTGAACGATATTTTTTTTCGCTGAAATACGCCACAATTCCGTGACTTCCCACTGGGGCCATCTCCTGCAGCAACGGATCGGAAAATCGTGTTTCCTTTGCCCAGGTATCTCTGTTTAAAACCGTGAAAGCCTGATTGGAAGGACTGTAGAATCGCTTCTTATCCGGAAACAGGCGGATGGGATTCCAGGCCAGTGCCTGAGTATTCTCGTTTCGGATCAGTTTGCCGCTCTCCACATCCCACAGTCTTGACGCATTGACCACCCCATCATTGTGTCTGGAACTGACAACTGTGCTCCCAAATACAAAACGCCCGTCTGCAGTAAACTCAATGCTCTTGAACGATTCGTTATTTCCGAGATTGTCCAAAGTTTTATCCAAAGCCAGACTGAAAAGGTCCCATATGACAAAGAGGCCAATGGAACTGCCGCCGGCAAGACGACCGTCAGCCGGGGACGGTTGGATGGTATTGAACATGCCGAAGTTTTCTCCCAACCGACCAATCTCCCTGTTGGTGCCAGTTTCAAAAAGACGGATGCGGAAATCGGCGTCCGGAACCGCGAGAAATTCGCCATCACTGGAGAGGCCAAGCCCCCATGTCCTTTTTCCGTCTGTGCGGAAGCGCGTGTGCTTGCCGGACATCACATCCAGCAATATGGCCGAATGAGTGGTGTATCTAACGTATCCATCGTCCAGCGCCAGCGCAGCCTGTGTACCATCCGGCATCCATTCAACATCCGTAACAAAATGAGGAATATCGTATGTATTCAATACCCGGCCGGTTCGAAAATTCAGCACTGAGGCGACAGACTTTTCGTCCTCGTATTCCATCACCTGAAAAATCAAATCAGTCCCTGGCACAAACCAGGCTTTGTTGGGCCAGTAATGCGCCACCTTACGAACCGGATTCACCGGGATTTCCGCCAGACGGCGCATTTGAGTCACATCCCATACTTCAACGGTCCTATCGTAGCAGGTGAACAGGGCCAGCTGCCTTTGCGCTGAGAAATCAGCGAATCGATAGTCGAACCCGGTACAGTTCATTTTGGGAAACCGCTTCGGAGCGACGCTGTGACTTCCAAGGTCCACTTTCCGCAGCAGCCATTCCGTATCTTTTTCAGAAGGTCGCGAAAAGGCGTAGGCTGTATTCTTTTTTTTTCCGGCCACGATACGCAAATCTTTCTGTTCCGGCAGCATGAAGGTGTCGTCAGAATATATGTTTATGATTTGGGTCTGCGCATCGTCGTCGGTCCAGTAAAACAAATGCGCATTATCGAGGAATGCCAGATGAAAAACCCCCGACGCGCTCAGAGGAAACCGTTTTACCTGCAGACCGGTTGACATCTCCCAGATCCGAATAGACTGATCCCCAATGGAAGCCAGAAACCGTCCGTCCGGTGAAAACGACAGGTCCTCTACATACGAAGAGTGCCCGGACTGGCTGACCGTTCTGATATCCACGGGATTTTTGGGGATGACGCGCTTTTCCCGCGGTTTCCGTCTGGGCAGAGCAGGGAACTCATTGGTCTGGTCATCGGTAAAAGTGTCCAACCGCTCATCTGTCGCGTTGACCGGGTCCCCTGGTCCAGGGGAGCCAACCGCGCGCCCACTGGCAGAAAGCGACTTGCATCCTGTCCCTGACAACACGATACAGGCAAAATAAAGTAAAAAATAAAGGTATGATATCGGTCGAATCGAGAACATCGAAACTCCTCCGAAGGGGTATTTTCAAATGAAGCTTGCGTTTTTAATAGCATTTATTAATTATGCTGAGAACAAAAAACGGCGCCAGCTGGCGGTCGGTCAACTTAACTGTATTTGTTAAAGATCTTTTTCGTTTTTCAGCCGTATGGCATACTGAACGGGATCAAATAACCGGCAGAGTCGACCCCTCGGCACCGAACAGGACGGAAGCCCGGGGCGATTTCATTTTGAAGCATTTTTCAGCAAGTGAGCATATTTCAGCAAGAAGGAAGTCATTATGACGAAATACACCAATCAGTTTCTCGCCACAGTCATTGCCGTGATTCAGGCTATGATTCCTGCAGTGATTATTATAGCCGGTTGTGGCGGCGCAAATCAATCCACCCAAACGACGGATGCTCAACCGCGGAACACCGAGGATTCGGGTGTGGACGCTGAAGCCGCAAAAAAATCAGAAGACTCAAAGAAAATGAATGTCGAGACCGGTGACACGGAAGGTTTACAGGCCAGAGGAAGCATCGAATTTAATGCAGCACATCCTTTTTTGACTATCGATTCCGGTGGAAATCTCGCAAAAGTCAAGGAAGTGCTTTTTACACATGATGGACGCTACCTGGTCTCAGCCGGGTACGACAAGAACGTCCGCATTTACCAGGTGAGTACCGGTCGTCTCGTTCGTACGCTCCGCGGCGAGATAGGCTCTGGCAAGCAGGGACGAATTTATGCCGCGACCATTTCTCCCGACGATCGCAGTATCGTTATCGGCGGATGGCTCGGTGCGTTCTCGGGAAACAGGTACCGCTCAGACGAAGACGCACACCATATTCGGGTTATCGACTTTTACTCCGGCGAGGTGCGAATGGTTCTGACGGGACACAGCGACGTCATTTTATCACTTTCGTACTCTCCTGATGGCGCCTACATCCTTTCCGGCAGTGGTGACAAGACCGCCCGGCTCTGGGACGCCCATACCGGCAGCGCTGTTCGCACCCTTACGGGTCACGCTGGCGCAGTGCTTGATACCGCCATCTCATCCGACGGTCGTCTGGCCGTAACGGCCAGTGAAGATAAAACGCTTCGACTGTTTGAAATCCCCAGCGGACGCCATGTCGCAACACTGCGCGGCCACGACGCCAAAGTGTCTGCAGTGGCGTATACCCCAAACAGCCAATACATCGTATCAGGAGATGCAAATGGCGAAATACGGGTATGGGATGGGCATTCCGGACAGTATATCCGACAACTCGCCAAACAGAACGGGGGCGTGGCCACACTGTCTGTCGCCGACGACGCCAACCGTGTTGTGGCCGGTTCTTCCGGTGGCACGTCGGTCAGCGTTTACGGGCTTCGTGAAGGCCGGCTGGTGCAGGCGTTTAACCGTCACCAGAATGTCGTGCTCGCCACAGCCATATCGCGCAATAGCCGATACGTGGCATCCGCAGGGGGCAACCGTCACGAAATTTACATCTGGGATCTCGACACAGCGGCGGTACACAGTCAAATCGTTGGGATGGGGCAACCGGTGTGGAGCGTCGGCTTTGCAAGAGACGGCATGTCAATCGCCTTTGGCACAACTCTCGAACAGCGACAGGGGGCATCTTACCAAATCAATGGATCCCTGGACAGCACCTTCCGAATTATTGCTGACAACGAATACGACCTGGGCATCGTGCCTGGCGTGCCGCGTGCCAAGGACTATCGACGGGCGGAAGAAAGCGCCGGTGGATGGTCCCTCCGCACTCAAGACGGCCGGGAACACGCGACGCTTGAAATCCTTCGAAATGGAAGTGTGCACCGTCGCCTCACCCGGAATGCGGCAACCGGATACGATCATCGCGCGTTCACCCTGACGCCCCGGGGTGACATGGTGATCAGCGGCGGCGCAAACGGTCAGTTGACTTCATATTATACAGGCAGCGGCGGTGTGCATCGAGAGTATGTGGGGCATACCGGCGACATCCTTGCAGTGGCGGTATCCCAGGATGGCACCCTGCTCGTCTCAGGGTCCAACGACCAGACAATACGGCTTTGGCACACACAAACCGGGGCATTGCTGATGACCCTCTTTGTCGCCACCGACAATCAATGGGTGGCGTGGACGCCCGAAGGATATTATGCCTCATCCCCTTACGGCGACCGATACGTGGGCTGGCATGTGAATATGGGGGAAAATCGTCCCGCCAACTACTATCCGGCATATGTGTTTTCGAAACAGTTTCGCGCCCCGTCCCTGGTCGCCTATTATCTGGAGGAAGCAGGTGCGCTGGGCACTGCGATACAACGATATCGGGAAGGACTCGGTACGCAAAGCACCTGGACAGAAACCCATTACCAGAACCTTAGCGAGCTCGCGCCGCCCCGGCCCAGCTTCGTCAGGCCCTACAGCTATGTCAGCGAAGTGACTGCCAACAGTATTCAAATTAAAGCCCGGGCAACGAGTGATGGCGGCGCGCCTATCGAGGATATATGGGTGCTGGTAAACGGACGGAAGGTGTCAGACGATGGTCCTTTAAAGCCCAAGAGTCGTATTGCAAAGCGAATCAGCAGCACCGAGGCAACCATTGAGATGACAGTTCCGTTGCCGGACGTCACCAACCGCATCTCGGTTATAGCCAAAAACCGGTACGCCGAAAGTGAACCCGGCACCATCGAAATTGAACGCAAGGATGTGGCACAGGTGGAAAAGGGAGATACCATCTACAAGCCCAACCTGTATATATTGACAATTGGCGTGTCAGAAAACAGGGATCCGGATTACGTACTGGATTTTGCCCACGCGGACGCTGAAAGCATCGAGCAGATGTTCGACCAGCAGTCGGGCAAGCTTTATGGTTCCGTATCCACCCGATTGCTCACAAACCGCAACGCAACCCGCGCCAACATATTGGACGGTCTGGACTGGATTTATCGCCAGACCACCCAAAGGGACACCGCGGTCATCTTCCTTGCGGGGCACGGGCTCAAGGATGATCGGAATAATTATTTCTTCCTGCCATACGATGGCGACGATCGCGCGCTCAGCCGTTCAGGGGTAAAATGGGAAGAGTTTAAAAATGTAATCGAAAACCTGCCTGCCAAAGTCATCCTGATGGTCGACACCTGTTTCAGCGGCAACATTACCGGCACCCACCGAGGCCCAAAAAATACAATGGACGACGCACTCCGTGATCTCATCAATTCCGGTACCGGCGTCGTGGTATTTACCGCGTCTACCGGCCGGGAGCTTGGGTATGAACACCGGGACTGGGGACATGGCGCATTTACCAAATCACTTATCGAGGGACTGCAGAATCGCCGTGCGGATTACAACAAAGACGGACACGTTTACGTGAAGGAACTGAACCTGTATGTATCGGAACGGGTCAAAACGCTCACTCAGGGCGCGCAACATCCAACCACCGAAATCCCAGCCACCATGCCGGATTTCCCGCTATATTCGCGGTAACCCAGGTAACGCATCAGGAGAATAAAATGATACACACCATTAAACGCACAGTTATTGCTTTCATTGTCGCCACCACGATGGTTGGCTGTGGCAACCGCAGCAAAAATGAAGACACCACTCCGGAAAAGGAGCGCGCAGCTGATAAGGACGCCGTTATTGCAACCGGTGCTGCCGCTGGCCCGGAATGGGTGCGGGCGGATTGCGCTTCCTATTTCAAGGCGAAGGGTCAAAAGGCGCTCTGCGGAGTGGGCGTGGTGAAAGGCGTAGCGGATCCTGGCATGGCCCGCACAGCAGCGCTTAGTCGCGGACGCACCGAAATCGCCCGAACCATTCAGGTTGAAATCAAGTCTGTTCTAACCGACTACCAGAAGCAAGGCGCAGACAGCAACGGGGTGCTCCAGGGGGAACAGGCCATCGAGTCCATTTCCAGACAGGTATCGGATGTCACCCTCAACGGCAGTCGCATGACCGACAGCTGGGTTGCGCCGGACGGCACATTCTATGCTCTGATGGTGCTGGAGCAGGGAGACTTTACCACCGCCATCAGCGATTCGCCGCAAATGGATGCCCCCATAAGAGAGGTTGTTCTCGCCGTGGCGCCGAAACTTTTCTCCGCATATGACGACGAGACGAGTGCATACTGATGAATTGCCGCTTTCTGTTGTTCATTTTTTTTCTGATCCCCCTTGGATGCGCCGGCGCCAAACCCCTTCCCTGTAACGGGAAGAACTGTGTCATCGCTTCCGAGGCGCAGTCAACTGGCAGCACAGATACAGTTGCCGTTTCGTCCCAGGGTAAGCTGAATTCAATTGAGGAGAAGCTCAACTGGAAAGAGATGGCCTGGCCGGACTGGATATCTTCCGGGGGAAACGCGTCCTCATATCCTGCTGAAACCTATTTGACAGGGATTGCCGTTGCTGCGGGAGATGACGCACTGAAGCGGTCGATGACTGAAGCGGCTGCAGACCTTGCAAACCGGATTTCTGTTCGTATCGAGCACGAATTCACTGATGTCAGTTCCGAAAAAAATGGCAAAGTGGACTACCACGTTGCCGCCATCACACGCATGACGTCTGATGTCAGCTTGTCTGGTCTCCAATACGAAATCGTCCACCGGAGCAATGACGTCTACGCGCTGGCGTACGTGGCGCGGGCCGAGGCAGCCATCAATCAACGCGTTCTGCGAGATCAGGCGATACAGGCACTCAGGGCGTGTGTAGCGTCCGCCAGACGGAACGAACATCAGGGAGAAAACGCGGCTGCGGCGATGGGATACCTGGGGTGTCTGCGCCATGTGGCTGAAGGGCTTCAGCACGACGCCGTTGTACGTGTGATTGAACAGCACAGCACAAATTCGGTACAACAGGAACTGGTCTCCAGTCTTCAGGAGATACGGGATGCATCCGCCAAACTGGTTTCCCGGCCGGCAGCGTCCATAAACGAAGCTGCGGATTTTCTGGCCGTACAACTCGCTGCGACTGGCGCCCTCGATAGCGCGCTGGGCGAGGTGGCCCCCCTCAGATATGGCACCACAAATTTTTCAAGCCCTTTTGGGCAGCAAATTGCGCTGAATCTGATGAGTGCGCTGGGGCGACACACGCGCCCAGTGAATGGGACTGACAGCGACAGCAAGGGAAGCGTCGTAGTTCAGGGAGTGTACTTTCCTGAAGGCGAAAATGTGCGGATCAGCATAACCATCCGAGGATTCGATTCCGGCAACGTCATTGGCAGCGCCGAAACCCTTATCTCTCAATCCAGCATTCCCGAAAGAATGTCACTGTACCCAAAAAACCTGGAGCAGGCCATGGTGGCGCAGCAGCTGCTCTCAGAAGGCGAGCTCGTGGATGGCAGGCTTCGTGTGGAAATATGGGCCGACAAGGGACGTCGAGGGGTTGTGTACACAGAATCAGAGGAAATTAGAATTTTCATCAGGGTAAACGCGCCGGCATACGTGCGATTGATATACGTTCTTGAAAGCGGCATTGAGGTACCTATCGACCAAGGGTACTATATAGACGGAAGCAAGGTGAATATGGCTGTGGAATATCCCGATAGATTCGAAGTGGTGCCGCCGTTTGGCGTCGAACATATTCATGCCACTGCGTTCACCCAAAAACCTGCCCCACTTCCGATAACCACCCGTGTGATTGATGGTGTGAGCTACGAAATAATTGAAAACGGGCTTTCCGGCATGGTGCGCCACCGGGGCATCAAACGTAAGGAAAAAGACGAAGTGGCCGAATCCCTTATCTCCATCAGCACCCTGCCCAGAGCCAGTGCAGCCCGTTATTGACGGGCGAAACTTCCTTCGTTGCGCTTTCGATTCAACGTTAAGTGAGTGGTTTGCAAATGTATCCTCAAGCGGAATCGTGTGCGATATTTAAGAACAGGGTGAGAGTATTGTCTTTTCGCCCCCTTCTTGATTAAACAAGTTTGAAAAATCCGTGCCAATTTACGACCGAAAATGATATGACCTGTATAAAAACATTCCACCAATTATTGTGAGCGAGAAAGACAATGAGCGATTATCCCCGCAATGTAAGAGATACTTTCAGTATAATTCCGGAATCAGACGAACTGACCCGGGACGTATTTCACACCAATCTGGCCGCCATGCTGATTACGTCATTTCATTCGGGACGTATCATCAATGCCAACGACGTTTTTTTTGAAACTTTCGGATTGAACCGGGCATCCACCATCGGACAGACCGCAATGGATCTCAATCTCATATCCAATGCGGACAGGGACGAGGCCATTCGAATCCTCGAAACCGGTGGTGTGATACGCGGGATTGAACGCAAGTATCGTCGCCCAGACAACAGCCATCTGTATGTTTCATGGACCGCGGAACTGGTAAAAATCAAAGACAAGGATTGTCTGTTTTCGGTGTTTCTGGATATCACCCAGCAGAAAAACACGCAAAAAGAGCTAAAAGAATCCAAAATGAAAATCGAGCTGGCCAATCTTGAGCTCGAAAAAGCAATGGAGATTAAAAACGAATACGCCAAAAAGGCTGAAGAAGCCAGCAAGGCTAAAAGCGCTTTTCTGGCCAATACCAGTCATGAGATTCGCACCCCAATGAACGCTATCGTTGGTTACACCGAAATGTTGCTCGACGATGACATTACCTCTGAGCAGCGTCATGCACTGAAAATGATCGAATACAGTGCCGAAAATTTGTTGTCGCTGTTGGATAATATTCTTGACCTCTCAAAAATTGAGGCCAACAAGCTCGTATTCGAGAAAGTTTCATTTAACGTGGAGAAGCTGATCTTTCAGACCATGCACGTTATTCACATCAAAGCCGATAACGACAACGTTGAAATGCTGGCGGATACATCGGGGATTTCCGGTGACGTCATTGGCGACCCGATGCGGTTGCGGCAGATACTGACGAACCTCCTGAGCAACGCCGCCAAATTTACCAGCGAAGGATTTATCTTTGTCAAGGCCAGGGAAGTTGAAAGAGTCGGTAACCGCGTCAACATTGAAATCAGCGTACAGGACACCGGCATCGGTATCGAAGCCGAAAAAATAGAAAAAGTCTTTGAACCATTCGTTCAGGCTGATGATTCCATTACTCGCCAGTACGGCGGAACAGGGCTTGGCCTTGCCATCTGTAAAAATCTGGTCTCTCTTATGGATGGCACTATTCATCTGAAAAGCGAGAAAAATAAGGGGTCCATTTTTAGCTTCGATATTTGGCTCGAGCGACGACCACCGTCGAACGAATCGATGAGCAATCTGGAAGTATCCAAAGCGTACTACAGAGGTCGAACAGCGCTCATCATTGACGACAATGACACATCGCTTAGAATACTTGAAATGATGATGGAGGACCTCGAGATGAACCTTCTCACCGGTCGGACCATGGATGATGCCATACAAATATTGCGCACAACCGATGTGGATATTGTCATTGTGGACGCCATGCTGCCAGGCTGGCGACAATTCAAAATATCGGACCATCTTCGTGCTGCGTCACTGAATGATGAACTTCAGGTGCTAGGTGTCTCCCATGTATGCAATCCCACCCGGGAATCCAGAGCAGGATACGACGGTTTTTTGACTAAGCCAATCGACCGGAAGCGGTTGCAAACAACAGTTCACAGGCTGTTCGGTTTTTCACGCCAGACAATCAACTCACCACAGGGCGCATCTGTTTCCGCGGCACCATTTACAAGTGCACGGATTCTGGTGGCTGAAGATCACGAAGTCAATCAGCAATTAATGACAACAATGATCGAACGGATGGGCCATATCGTTGATATTGCGCCAGACGGTATTCAGGCGCTCGAAATGGCACGCACTGAAATTTATGACATCATCCTGATGGATATGCAAATGCCCGGGCTCAGCGGACTTGAAGTGACACGAAAAATTCGAGAGACAGGAGATAAAGTGCCTATTGTCGCGCTGACAGCCAGTGCAATGAAAGGTGATATGGAACTGTGTCTTTATCATGGCATGAATGACTACATCACCAAGCCTATCAAACGGGACGTACTGCAGAAAGTATTATACAAGCACCTCGGGATTGGTGCCAAGGACGAAGCCCGCAGTAAAATTCGCACAGTAATGATGACGCTCGACGAAGAGTGCGCATCTGCTGTGAAAGCACATATGCAGCGAATGCTACCCACAGCGTCGTTCCGGACTGTTCATTCCGAAACCGAGGGTCTTATATCGATTGGCAGTCTGCATCCTCATCTTTTGTTTGTTGACCTTGCGACAATTGAGATGGATTTAATTTCGCTGCTGGATTTCCTTCAACGGGACGAGCACTACGCCTCGTGCAGCGTCATCGCCATTATTGAACCGGGCCAGAACGTACCCCTGATCAACCGTCTCTTCGCATTTTCAAACGTGGAGTTGCTTACCAAACCCATTCAGAAGTCAGATCTGACCGATGCGCTCAGTCAGTTGGTTTCGGGCAATGTGCCGCTTGTCTCGTATATACCGGAACCCAACCCGGAACGATTTGCACTGCAACCGCAAAATTCGGTACAAGGATCAGCAGAAACCGCTAACGACGATGTATCCCTGTCACTGGAAGCCATTGCCAGTGATATGATGCTCGAAATGAAGGAATACCACTACTTGCTTGACCAATATATCGATACAAACGCCCGTCTGCTTCAGCAGATGGAATACGATTTTTCCATGATGGATACGGTGGAGCTGGCTCGCAAGGTTCATGCTGTCAGAGGCAGTTCCGGTAATCTGTTTTTAAAGGAAATGGCCCATCAATGCAGTGAACTCGAAACGTTCATCCGAAGTGGCAGCATGGATGCAGCCAAAAAGCAGTTCGAAAAGATTAAGAGCACATTTAAACTGATTACCACCCTGAGAAAACGGGCATGATTCGCGGGGAGGACGTTCCGATTAAGTAAGCTGTTCAAACCGATTCGGCCACCTCAACACCCAGCAAACTCAAATCGTCATCAAAATCCTCACTGCCGCGATAATCAATAATATGTTTTTCAAACGTGCTCAGTGCTTCATTCAGCGGAACCTCGGAAAGAGCCAGCAATCGCTTTTTCAGTCGATCCACACCGAACGGCATGAATGTCGGACTCGTTACGTCGATGATTCCGTCAGTGTAAAGAAACAGCCTATCGCCGGGGTTGAGAGGCGATTGGAATTCGGTAAACTCGTAGTCGGTTAAAAAACCAATTGGCGGGTCCCCGTCCTCAAGTAGCACCACATCATTCTTGCTGATATGAATAGGCGCCGGATGCCCTGCCCGAACCCACTTCAGTACTCGTTCCTGCCGATGGTAGACGCCGTAAAACATGGTGAAGTATAAATCCGTGGGCGGCTTAAGCTGAAATCGCTCGTTCAGAGTGGCGGCCACAACGGTGGGAGATGCCAAATCATCTATGCCGTACCTGGTCCCATCTCCGCGAGCACCTGCGGCGGCCCCCCATGGGCGCAGCATATTGCTCAGGGTTACAGCGAACAGGGCGGAAGCCACACCATGGCCTGAGACATCAATCGAAAAGATGCTCATGCGATCATCATCGAGGGCAAATACATTGAAGAGATCCCCGCCGATATATGCAGCTGGCCGAAACATCCAATTCAGGTACACAGGCGGTGTCACACAAGGCGCCGGCAGCATGCTTTCAAGAGAAATCGCCGCCTGCGTCAAATTGCGCTGCAGCCGCTCATTATTTTTTTCCAGCGTATACTCGAGACGAAGTATCCGTTCGCCTGCAGTGATGCGCACCTTCAGTTCATTTCGGTCAAACGGCTTTGTCACATAGTCATCTGCCCCGGATTCAATGCCCTCGACGATGTTTTTCACATTATCCTTGACCGTACAGATAACAATGTAGGTATATCCCCGTTTGTCGTGGCTGCGTATTTTCCGGCACAGTTCGGGGCCCTGAAGCCCAGGCATCATCCAATCGGTGAGGACCATATCAAACGAACCTCTCTGATACAGTTCCCATCCATGGCTGCCGTCCTCTGCCAGCGTACAGTCATACCCCCATTGAGACAGATATATTTTCAGTAAATTGCGAGTGGAACTGTCGTCATCCACAATCAGAATTTTATACGCCATTGAAACCTATTACTCCACAAACAGACGTTACTGATTTATTTTTTTCTGGTTTTTTCTGGAACGATATCACTCTCAATATTTGTCGAAAAAGACAAGCGTTTTAATAAGTGTCGGGGATAAATTCGCAGACGGTTCGAAAACGGGAATCATCGATACTACCCGTTTTTCGTCGTTTATCTTATTTCCTGCCACCCAGGGATTTTCCGAGGAGGTCTCCAAATGTACCCATGGACGACGCTGAAGATGAAGCCTTCTGGGACTGGGTTGCACGGAAAGCGTCTGCATTTTCCTGTTCGGCTTCAGCTTCCCTGTCCACCATCGCCAGCGATACGCGCCGGGATTGGGGGTCTATTTCGAGTACACGCACTTCAACCTGCTGGCCCACTGAAACCACGGTTCGCGGGTTGCTGACGTGGGCGCCCGTTTTCATTTGCGACACATGAACCAGTCCCTGTATCCCATCTGCAATTTCAACAAATGCACCAAAGTCTGCAATTTTGGCGACCGTACCGTTAAATATGCTGCCGCTTGCTGTGGTGGCTGCGAACTCGTCCCAGGGATCTGCCAGCAATGATTTGAGACTGAGGGACACCTTCTTTTTCTCGCTGTCCAAATCCTTAATTTGCACCCGGACGGGCTGGCCTGTCGCCAATATTTCTTCCGGATGCTTCAGGCGGCTGTGAGAGATTTCAGATACATGCAGCAGACCTTCAACGTCGCCAAGCTTCACAAAAGCCCCGTAGGGTTTTAACGACGACACGATGCCATCCATTACCTGCCCCACCTGAAGGGTTTCCCATGCTTTTTCCTTTGCAACATCCGCGGCTTTCTGCAGCAATGCCCGTCGACTGACCACCACATTGCGGGCATCACTTTCAAGGCGCGTAATCAGGAATTCGTATGTGTGCCCAACATGCTCATCCGGCTTGTCACAGTAAGCCAAATCAATCTGCGAAATAGGGCAGAAGGCGCGGACGCCGAAAATGTCGACATTGAAGCCGCCCTTGTTCGTTTCCTTTACCTTACCCTCCACTGTCAGACCGGCCTCAAATGCGTCCCGCAGCTGCGCCATCATCGCGGCGGTATCATCGGATCGCTCCATGCTGCTTTGCCCAAGACGGGTCGCGCACATGATGGCGCCGTCTTTGGACACAGAGGTGACCACTTCGAGGCTGTCGCCCACTTTCACGGTGAGCTCACCGTTCAGCTCCAGCTCCTCCCGAACCACCATTCCCTCTGAACGGGTGCCCAAATCCAGAAATATGTACTCCGCTCCGATAGACACCACGGTTGCGGTCACTTTCTGCCCCATCGCTACGCCCGCTTCAGCGGCAAAGGATTCATTCAACAAGTCTTCAAAATTTTCTTCGGTCATCTTCTGTACTCCGCTATAAAAACAGCTGTTTGGCTGCTGCAATTTTGCGATGCACCATATCAGAGCCAGCGGTTCCTGCAATCAAAACCGCACGAATTACTCGGTTCAGCGCAAACCATGGGTACCGTTACAGATTTGGCACAAAGTAATAATCAGAAATAATTGAACGAAACAATTGAATGAGGGCATTACAGGCAGTGACGTTGCATACAGCCACCCTGACTGGGCTGGTGTTCAGGAATCCTTGACAAAAATGCTGGAGAGAAGTGAGTAAACCGATACAATCACCGATACTGGCCAGGCCAGTGCAATAAGGATATACGCTGCGGCGTAAGAACCAGTCGGTCCCTCTTCTTCCGGTTCCTCCCCTTCCACCTGCACCTGATTGATAGCCGTCCAGACGGAGACAATCGCACCAATCAAAAAATATAGTAACAGCGTTTTCATTAAATTATTGCTCCATTCAAAGTATTCCATCGTATTGCCAACGGGCTGAACTGGCCGAATATTTCAGAAACACGGGTGTCCCTGAAATTAGTATCGTCATATTGGATTTTGGATTTAGAGGCGCTATTCAAAAAAATGCATCAGGATGACAAAAAGAACTTCAACGTCGCGATTGGATTTGTCATTAATGGGCCATGGGATACGAAATAAAAACAACAATAGATACGAACAAATGTACCGGATGCGGAAAATGTGTCGCGGTATGTCCATACGATGCCATTGAGATTATTGACAAAAAGGCAATTGTTACCGGCCCCAAATCCATGCATTGCGGTCAATGTGTGGCAGTCTGCCCGGAGAATGCCGTGAAGGTGGCGGACATTATCGTTCCTCGACTGAAAGGAACCACCACTGAGGAGACTGAACAGCTTTTCAATACGGTAATGTACCGCCGTTCCTGTCGAGACTACCGCCCGGAAGAATTGTCCGCGACGGAATTTGAAAACCTGATTGCCTTCGCACAATGGGCCCCGTCCGGAACCAACGCCCAGAAATGGGAATTCACAGTCATGCCCACCCGCGCCGCCGTGGAGAACTATGCCCAGGCAATATCCGGATTCTATCGAAAACTGAACCGTCAGGCAGAGAACCCGTTTTTGCGACTCTTTACCAAAGTTTTCATGGGAGACGTTCTGGGTAAATACTACGCGAGGTATTACAATCAGGTGGCTGACAGCCTTAGGCGCTGGGATGAGAACCGGGAAGACCTGCTTTTTCATGGGGCAACCGGGGCCATTGTCATCAGTATGCGACCTGGCGCCCACTGTGCCCACGATGACGCGCTGTTGGCCGCTCAGAATATCTGCCTTGGGGCTCACACGATGGGCATTGGCTCGTGCCTGATTGGATTTGCGGTGGAAGCGATGAAACGGGACCCAGAAATTGCAAAAGTGGTTGGTATTCCGGCCGAAGAAACGGTATACGCTGTGATAGCTTTGGGATACCCCAAATACAGATATCCAAATCCATCTGGTCGTTTTCCAGTAACTGCAAGATATCTTAATGTTTAGGGGTAACTCCGGCAGACCGGCTGCCGCATGCTGCTGTAATTCAACGAAACTTCTCGCGAAGTTTCCAACCAGGAGTCAACGCAATGCTTAACAGAGTGGGGATTTCTTTAGACGAAGAACTGTTAAAGCAGTTTGATGATCTGATTTCGGAACGCGGTTATAACAACCGCTCCGAAGCCATTCGGGATATGATTCGCGAAGAGCTCATTAAGAAGGAATGGTCGGACGCCCAGAGCGATAAAACCCAGGTTGGGGTTGCCATCCTGGTGTACGATCACGATGCGCACGATCTCAGTCACAAACTGATGCATCTGCAGCACGACTCACACGATATGGTCATATCGACGACCCACGTGCACATGGACGAAAACAATTGTCTGGAAGTATTGCTTCTCAAGGGCAAAGCCAAAGACATCACAAATCTGGGAAACACACTGACCTCAACCAACGGGGTTAAAATGGGAAAACTGGTTCCGGCGACCACAGGAGAACGATTATGAGCGAGGAAACTAAAACACCCGCCAGTCATGCCCCCGCCAATGACGACGCAGGGGCAATTCGAACAAACTTTATCGAAGATATTATTAACGAGGATATCAAAAACGGGAAAAACGGCGGAAGAGTCGCCACGCGATTCCCTCCTGAACCAAACGGTTACCTGCACATCGGCCACGCAAAGTCCATCTGTCTGAACTTTGGAATCGCCAAAAAATATAACGGTACATGCAATCTCCGGTTTGATGACACCAATCCGGAAACTGAAGAAACCGAGTATGTGGAATCCATTAAGGACGACATCAAATGGCTGGATTTCAACTGGGACAACCTCTTTTTTGCATCTGATTATTTTGACAGCATGTACGACCACGCCATGACACTCGTAAAAGCCGGCAAAGCATATGTTGAATCACTGACACCGGATGAGATTCGGCAATATCGAGGGGACTTCAATACGCTGGGGAAAAACAGCCCATACCGGGACAGACCCATCGAGGAAAATATAAAAATGTTCGAAGAGATGAAAGCCGGCCGATACAAAGATGGCGAAGTTTGTTTGCGGGCAAAAATCGACATGCAATCGCCCAACATGAATCTAAGAGACCCCATTATCTATCGCATTCGCCACGCCAATCATCACCGCACTGGCGACAAATGGTGCATATACCCAATGTACGATTGGGCCCACGGCCTTGAAGACTCCGTCGAAGGGATTACCCATTCCATTTGCACCCTGGAGTTTGAAAATCACCGTCCGCTATACGACTGGTTTCTCGAACAGCTGCCGGTTCACCATCCCCAGCAAATTGAGTTTGCGCGCCTGAATCTGAATTATACGGTAATGAGCAAACGCAAGCTGCTGCAACTGGTGAAGGATAATCACGTCAGCGGCTGGGATGATCCTCGCATGCCCACCATCTGCGGTATGCGTCGACGCGGCGTATCCCCTGCGGCACTGCGAAACTTCAGTGATCGTGTAGGTATTGCCAAACGGGAAAACGTGGCCGACTTTGCGTTGCTGGAGCACATCATCCGCGAAGACCTCAATGAAACGTCGCCCCGAATCATGGGCGTTATCAATCCGCTGCTGATTGAACTTGAAAACTACCCGGAAGACCAGGAGGAATACTTCGATGCGCCACTTCATCCGGAGGATGACAGGTGGGGCAGTCGCAAAATTCCGTTCGGCAAAACACTGTATATTGAACAGGACGATTTCAGGGAGGATCCGCCTCGCAAATGGTTCAGGCTTAGCCCAGGACAGGAAATTCGACTTCGGTATGCATGCCTGATCACCTGCAGGGAGGTGGTGAAGGATAACAACGGCAGGATTGTTAAACTGATTTGCACGTTTGATCCCGAATCACGGGGTGGTAATTCACCGGA
>JAFGWT010000298.1 GCA_016937015.1 Deltaproteobacteria bacterium
AGAACCTGGATTGCCAAGTCCTACTTTGCATGACAAAATGGCGCATCCTGAAGCGGGAACTGCCGGTGAAAACGATGTATTTGCAACACCGGGATACAATAGCGGTATTGACTCCGACCAGTTCAGCGCACTCGACCACCTGACCCGGGCCACCAACGCGTTTGGTATTATGCTCGGAAAAGTGGTTGAAGACGCCAAAGTATCTGCCGGACAGGAGATGACCTGTAAGATTTCCAACGAGCGTTTTCCCGATGGGATTATCGCCAAAGTCTCCATTGCCTGGCTGGTGCCTGGCGGCGGCTCATCGGCCCTGCCCCGCGCGGGGATGCAGGTGTACTTCACCGTGGTGCAGGGCCTTGGTGGACAGCACGAAGCGGTGGTTCTCAGCTACCGTCCATCAGGCGATGTCAAAGGCTCGGATCCGTCAAAATCTGTTCCCATAAAAACCGTCGTCCCCGGTGACAAACCCGGCGAAGCTGTGAAAGTGGACTCCGTTTCTCCCAGCAATCGCAACAGAGTGGGAATGACCGGCGAGGGCGGCGTGGCCGAGGTGACCATCCTGGACGGCGGCGGCAGCGTTTCCCTGCACGCCAATGCAGACATTATGATTGTCTCCGATGCCAAAACCAGTATGTCGTCCAGCGACCACATGCACATGTCCGGCCCGGTATCCGAGCAGTTCGCTTCGATAAACCGCGTGGTGTCAGGCGACGTCACCGAAGACATCGGCGGCAACCGGTCCCTCAAACTGGGCGGCAATGACACCAACGAAACCGGCGGCAATGAAGATAAAAAAATTGGTGGCAACCGAACCATTAAAGTGGGCGGATCGGTCACAGATGAAATCGGCGGTCCTGAGAATAAAACCGTGAAGGGCCCACGCGTGGTGAATATGAAAGCGGGGCATGTGGAGAATATTACGGGGGCTGCCGCAACAAATGTGAAAGGCGCGTTGTCGGTGTCGGTAAAGGCAACATCATCCGAATCGGTAAAGGGAAGCAAGTCATTGAGCGTGAAGGGGAGTAATTCGGTGGATGTGAAGGGGGATATGAAGGAACAGGTTAAAGGCAATGTCATCGTTGACACAAAAGGGTCGTATGCTGTAGGCGCCAAAAAAGATGCTGGTTTCAAGGTGGACGGGAACATGAATTTCGAAGTTAAAAAGAAAGTAACCATCAAATGCGGATCTGCCCAGATTGTTGTTGAAAAAAATGGAAATGTAACGATTAAGGGCAAAAAACTGACTCAGAAATTTTCAGGAGATATAAAAATTAAGGGCAAGAAAGTAAATATAAACTGACAAGTGCCGGCACTTGCCTCTCGTGATATTTTATTAAGGAGAAGAATATGTCGAACGGTGCACCTCTCAAAGTTTATTCCGTTTTTGGAGCGAATCTTGAGAACACATATTTGCTCGCAGCGAACGAAGATGATCGCTGGGATGAAGACGGAGAAGAAATTATACCGGATTCGCGAACCATTCTGTTGCGTCTACGGGGTGACAAGGCGTTTTATGTATCTGAAGTTACAGCCCCAATATTTGACTCGTGGCGATCAAACAACGGAACAGTGTATTGTGTGGCGGCCGAAAGCACAAAGCTGTTCATATGGAAAGATGATACCTGGACCACTGAGGATATTGTTGATTCCCCAATTAACGCTAATTCCATTTTTGGCATTTCCGGTGACACCTCGGCAGATGACCAGCTGTTTATTACCACAGATAATTGTGAGTACTACGCACGTTGCGATGGTAAATGGATTAAAAGTAAAGCGCCCAAAAAGGTCAACTCATTTATTGGTATCTATGGCTTGAAAAAAGACGAAATCTACATTGGTGGAAGCGCTTTATTCATGTGGGATGGCTCACAGGTAGTTCAGGTAGAGGAACCTGCGAATGATTCTGTATACGCATTTCATATCACACCGGATGATCGCATAATTTGTGGACACAATTATTTGCATATTTCGGACGAAGATGGGGGATGGGAGAATGTACCAACCAGCTTTAATGATTTTATGTCTATGGCAAAACTGAACGATAAAATATTCGCTGCAACATACGATTCCGGGATTGTTCAAGTATTTCCCGGAACCCCGATTGCTGTCACCGAAAAGCTTGAAACGGACAATATCACTTCAGTGGGTGACGGTCTGGTGGCGGTTGGTGACTCTGGTATTTTCGTATCTCCAGATGGTGAAAGCTGGAAAAAGATAACCATCTCGTATTAGGGGAGGCAGAATCTCGCAATGCCAACTACTCCTGTTAATCATGCACCGTTACCTGTATTGGAAGGTGTAAGCCCCAACATTTTGACGGATGTTGATTGCGAAAAGATCAAAGCAGAATTTGGGGTTGAAACCAATACGCATAAGGCAAATCGAAGCGGAGACACCAAAAAAACTTCAAGAGAGTACCAGAGTCACCATATCCTTCAGGATGCTCAAACCAACTCGCTTATCGGCAGAGACGATGCCCGCGCAATCATGTTGGCAGACAGCCACAGGGGCACAGAGCATGGCATCATTACAGCGCGACAGAATGCAAGAAAACATAACAAAAAAAACGGCAGTGGCGGCGCGACGCCTGCTTCAAATATGGGTGATTTGAAAAAGCAGGCGAAGGGTGATTTGATGTATGGTCTGGAAGAGAGACGAAAAGAAAAGGGAAAGACCAGCGAAGAGCTGGAGGTGCTGGCTGACTGTTTGGTTGCGGAAGCCACCAAAGCAATAGATAAGGAAACGAAAAAAAGTAAAAAGAAAAAGAAAGTCACTGATGAAACCAAAGTCAAACAACCTGGCGAATGTTTGCCAGCGAGTACACCGATCTGGCTCGAAAGCGAAAACAGAATCTCAGCCGGCGCCATCGCTGTTGGTCAGACACTGTCTACCGGAGATGGCCAAATGACAGTTATACGAACAGATTATTGTCGAAGCAATATCATCGAACTCGGTATCAGCGGGAAGTCGGTGTTTATGGCGCCATTTCATCGAGTACAAACGGAAGACGGCAGTTTGGCCAGGGCGGACGACCTTTGGGTCGGGGCTCGTGTAGCAACCGCAAAAGGTGTCGACACAGTAACCTATATGAAAATCCATCCGGAAGTAGTTAAAGTTTATAGTTTCGGAGTGGGTCGTGCATCCATCTTCCATGTTGGCAGTATGGGGCTATGTGTTGATCTGCCGGATATTGGCCCAGCTGTTGTCCGGGAAGAGACAGTGTTCCAACTGAGCGATTTGGAGGTTCGCTGATATGCCGATTTTAAAGAAGAAAACAGAAAACGTTCCTCCATCCCGGTGGGAACTGACTTATGCCGACGCTGCTGGCAAAAGTACTGACTTTTACGTGAATGCACATTGTTACGAACTGGATGAATTTGAAAGAAGCAAAAACATCAATCATACGGATACAACCTTTGTTTTCCATTTCGATAGTTTTGATAGAAAAAAGATTATTCGAAATCCCACTCGCCTCGATGCTCTTTGGAGAGAACAATCTGGAGTCGTGTTGGCTGCGGGCGATACAAGAGGATATCTGGAAATTAATGCGTCGGAAGTATCTGAGGTCGCCCTCTCAGATGTTCCTGGTCAATTTAGCTGTTTTTGGGCATTAAATGATGACCACCTGTACGCGTGTGGGGGCTTCGAACCATTTTTTTACTATCGCTATAAGCGTAAGTGGTTCGCTGTTCCATTGCCGGAGAACTGTCCTCCGCTATGGTCAATCGCAGGACTAAATGAAAAAGAAATCTATGTGGTAGGTGGAGAAGGAATTGTTCTTTTATTTAACGGGAAGACAATCTCACGGATAGAGTGTCCAACAGACCGTATGCTGACGAGCGTGGCTGTGCTGAATGACCGGTATGTATGTATTGGTGGTTATGAGGGCATTTTAATTATTGGCAATCGTAACGGATGGCGCTTTGTCCCAACTGGATCCGAAGAACCGTTACTGAAGATTGCAACATATGGCGGCAAAGTGTTTTTTGGTGCGGAGGATGGATTGTGGTCCTTTGACGGGAGAAACGAACCGGTTCACATCGCGGAACATAGAACGCGCTGGATGAGCGCTCTCGAAGATGGGTTGCTTTTTGGAAATGGACAAGCGTACCTGTATGTTAATAATGAGATACATCCGATAGACAACATGTTGAATTACCCGGAGGAAACCAGGTAGACAAAAGCGTATAGCATGCGTTTCGGCACGCACAGCAACATAGGATGGACGATGACTCTACAATTGCAAAATAACACGCCTTTTACATGTCAGGAGATTCCAATGATGGAACGAAATGGCGCGAACATACTTCGTATAGTTCTGAAAGGCGCATTTACAATTGGTCAGTATGGAAAGTGTGCAATTGCAAACAAACAACCCGATATTGTGTTTGCTGACGAATATTGGGGCGAGCCAGGCCATTCAGCCGTTAAATATGAATCGGATGTCTCGCTGAGACGCCCATATACAGATTTAATTGTAAACGGGTATGCGTATGCGCCAGATAACCGGCCCGTCACTAAAATGGATGTGTCACTACACTATCAGTCGAAACTGCTAAAGAGTTTAACAGTGTTCGGTGATCGTTTTTGGGACGAGTCGATTAGCTTAGGTAAAACATCACCGGAGCCATTTGTCAAAATGCCCATTACATATGACAGAGCGTTTGGCGGGAGTGACGATAAGGGATCTGAACCTCGGAATCGGAGTGGTGCCGGATATAATTCCTCGATTGTTAGAGATTTTGTGAACCGACAGCTACCCAATATAGAAGATCCATTTAATCTGATTACCACTCGACGCAGTCGACCCCAACCAATGGGGTTGGGAATTGTCGCCAAAAACTGGGAACCACGGCTATCGTATGCGGGTACTTACGATGATGCATGGCAGGCAAATGAATTTCCACTGCTTCCAAAAGATTTTGACCTTCGCTTCAATCAATGTACATCACAGGATCAGTGGATTAAGCGACCGGTAGGGGGTGAGATTGTCGATATTTTTGGTATGACGATGAGTGGAATTCTACGGGTTTCCATTCCGCCATGCGACATTGGCCTGTCGCTTGTATATAGCGATAAAAAGGAAGATAAAAATATGGAGTTGGATAGTATACTTTTCGAGCCATCTGAGGAAAGAGTGATTTTAACCTGGAGTGCAACTGCTGATATACATGGGGACCCTTTCCGTTTAAAGGAAATGATTGTTGGCACACCTGAAAATGAAGAGACAATTAAAACTTGTAGAAATTGCTGATTGGTCGGTTAGTTGAGAGGACGAACATGAGCTGCAAAGTATTTGTTAATATGAGAGCCATTACACATGCGAACGGCCAAGCTAAAAGTATAAATTTTCCATGTGTTGGCAAAACGCCAGGGCCCCCAGCCCCATTTGTACCCGTACCGTTTCCAAATATTTCGATGGGTTCGGATACTGACAAGGCAAGCAAAAAGGTCAAGGCTGATGGCAAACCTATCGCACTGAAAGATCAGTCTGTTTTTAAAACAAGCAAGGGCAATGAAGCTGCGACTGCCGGAGGGGGACTGATCACTGCAAAGAAGTCAGGCAAATCAGGCTATATGATGTACTCCACCGATGTAAAAATTGAAAAAAAAGAAGTTCCCCGGGCCTTCGATATTATGGCCGGTAATGCATGATGCGCATGCGTATAAAAAATAATTCAATCGACTTCAAGTCCGCTCCAAACAATTGCACTGCGGGATGCGCAAAACAACAAATATGATTTGTTTATACATCGACACTGTTGGCGCCATCACTGCACTTGGTCATTCGGCCCGTAGAACTGTCGCAACATTGCGTACGGGGGTGGATGGCTTTGAGGTTCTCCCTTTTCAAGGAGAGAGCCAGCTGGATCTTCAGGCCGCCCCCATTACCGGATACGCAGAAGGAATGCTCGGGATACCACGTTACCAGGCGCTTGCCGAAAAAGCGCTGGCGCCGTGCGTAAAAGATCTTTCTCCTGCCCAACTTATAAATACTGCGATTTTCATTGGATTACCACGACCGGAACGTCCGGTTGTTCCCGCCAATCTTGCGCCGGAACTCACGCGCTATTTGAAAAGTAAGTTTTCATTACCGGAAAAAATGTTTCTCCAAACAGTTCCTCTGGGGCGTACCGCGGTATTTTGGGCGCTCCATGAAGCGATGCGACGCGGCATCGAAAACGTTATTGTGGGCGGTGTAGATACGCTCGTGAATCCCGACAGCCTTACAGCCTTGTCTGAGCAGGGATTATTAAAGGAAGAGTGGGACGGATTTATCCCCGGAGAAGCGGCAGCGTTTGTGCGCCTGAGCACTGCCCGACCGAGGACGGGCTGTTGGGGGGGGCAACCAGTGGCAGTACGCGGCGTTGGCGTTGCAGATGAACCTGCCGATGGCACAGCCGAACATCCGATAATTGGTGTGGGGCTTAAAAATGCTTACCAGAGCGCCATGGAAAATGCCGGTGCCAAAGAAGAAGAGATTACTCTGTGCATCAATGATATAGCTGGCGCACGTGTTTCTTTCGAAGATGAAGGCTACGCCTGGACGCGATATTTTAGAGTTTACCGAGAGCATCTGGAGGTATGGCATACAGGATCGTATCTCGGGGAAACAGGCGCCGCAGTTGGTGCGTTGGAGCTTATTTGGGGGTCTGCCGCGCTGGAGTTGGGATTTGCTCCAGGAAGAGGCATTTTGGCGAGCGCATCTGAGGCGAAGCTTCGGACCGCAGCCTTTTTAGATATTGCAGCGCCGTATCCACCGATTGTCAAGAACGACTTTCTTCAGATTGGTATGCAGGTACCAGTGGTCCACTATTCGCAGGAAGTGGAACGCGAAGCACAGGAAGACGAGGAAGATACAGTTAATGATCCAGGGCTTAGAATCAACGGCGTTGACAAATTTCTGGATGATCAGCTTTGGATGCATTTCAATGAACTGGATTGGTTGATTGAGTTGCGCGAGACACATCACACGGAGAGTGAGGATCCATGGGCGGATATTGAAGAGTTCGAACTCCGTCTGCTGGAACATCTGGATGCAATTGCATGGGGTGGCTCAATAGCAACAAAAATAGCACTGGATTTCATCGAATCGGATGAACCATACACCGCCGCCGCAGGTATGTTTGCATTACTGTCCTGGCCTGCTGACGACGCCGGGAAAACTGCTATTTTCAATGCCATAACGGAATCGAATGTTTCTGAAATACTTATCGACTTGATTCCACTATTGCCCAAACTAACAGCAGCGCCCATACTGCAAACGCTTATGAATAGCGATTCAACATCTATACGAAACGCCGCGTTGCATGCATTGATTAATTCAGATTGGCTCACTGAAGCTCAGGTTGGTGCGCTTATTCCGTCTGCCTCAAGTGAAACCATACCATTGCTGATTGAGGCTATTGGCGCAAAAAATTATTCGGCCCTGTGGCCGCAGATCTCCGCCGCTTTCAGAGCTGGTAAAGTAGATTCCGCACTGCTTACAACGGAATGTTATTTCAGCATGATGGGCATTGGCTCCAAACAACTCTCCGAGAAACGAGAACTTGCTCCGTTAATGAAAAATACGCCTCCCGTTCCCAATGCTATTTATTGTCTAAGGCATAATCAAGCCTATAGCCCCCCTGCAGCAGACATTACGACAACAACACCTGAAATGATTGAAGCAATCGGTTGGGGAGGAAACACCACCTCACAGGGTATACTGCTGAATCTTCTTGACCAGGGCAGCGACGAACAAAAAGAAGCCAGCGCAAACGCCCTTTATCGCATTTTTGGTTGCCCACTGTTTGAAGACGTGGAAGTGCCAGTGCCTCAGCCTGCTGATGAACCCGAAGAGGTTGTTGAAGAAGAGGAAGAGGACGATTTCGAGGAGGACGAGGAAGAAGATGACGACGAAGAAGTGGCGAATCCCGCCGACGAAAGTGAAGAAGAAAAAATAGCTCCTATCGTGTTTGATGAAGATTCTGATGAGCCTTCCAATGACACTATCGAGGTAAAAAAGCTGTCACAGGACAGAGCTAAATGGGAGGAAGCGCTATCCACGCGCAACGGACCGCCGGGGGGCATTCTGCGGCACGGAGAAAAATGGACGAAAGGGAGCGCACTCAGACATTTGGCGCGGCAAGAACTCACTTACAACGAACGCGTGATCGCGGCATGGGAGCATGCGATTGTGAACAGCGCGCCGCTGCCCTTAAATCCATGGCATTTCGTGGCACTTCAAAAGAAAAAACTTCAGAACCTGAACTCATAAACAAATGGTGGTGACAGCCATCTTCGTAACAGATAGATATGAAGAAAAAGATAAACGAGTACGATGAAGTACCCTATGTGTGTCAGGCTATTCCCAATACCAACCCCTGCCATCTTGCGTTATGTTCAATGTGGGCTGGTGGCCCCCGAGCGCCTATCGATTCATACCGAGTGATGGAACTCGGCTGTGGCGACGGCACCAATCTTATAGCACTGGCTTTTTATCATCCCAATTCAACTTTTGTGGGGGTAGATGGCTCGTCGGTTCAAATTGAAATGGCCCGGACATGTGCCGCAGCTTTAAAGTTGTCAAACATTCGTTTTGAGGACGCGGATATTCTCGAACTGGAGCAGTATAATTTTTCGCACTTTGACTACATCATCGCCCATGGCGTATTTTCATGGGTGCCTGAAAACGTGCGCACTGCAATTTTTGAATTCTGTCAGCAAAAGCTGAGCAGGAATGGTTTGGCATATATTTCGTACAACACCATGCCTGGCTGGGCTATGAGGGGTGTCGTCCGAGATGCATTGCTCCGGAATAAAATGGTTCGAATTGCGACGGTGCGTCAAAAAGCGGAAGTTGCAATTGATGTCGCTCATAAATTACGAGAGGAGCTCCCTGACTGCGAAAATGCCTACAGTGCCCTTCTGGACAGTGAATTGAAACGGGTGCCTGAATGCACTCCCAGCTATATCCTTCACGAATATCTTGAACCCTATAATACACCTTTTTGGTTTCGCGATTTCGTGCATCGTGCACAGTCGCATGATCTGGCGTATATCATCGACGCACAATTCTGCCGTAAAGAAGGCCAGTCAAATTCAGCTTCTTTAAGTGAGGCATATGGCAAAACAAATTCTATCGAGCAGGAAGAACGCATTGACGTTCTGCATCAACGTTATTTTCGCGCTTCTATTCTTTGCAGAAAAGAGGCTCGGCAATCAGCTCGTCAGCAGCCTCTGGATTCAACACAGATTTTACATAACGTTTTTTTGGCCGCGTTTTTCACAACGGATTCTGATCCATTTATTTTGAGAGATGACGTCCCCGAATACCTGGAAGGTGAGAGCACCGTCATGCTGGATGAATCTATTACCAAAGCCGCTTTGCTCATACTTTCCAGAAACTGGCCCCACGGTAAAAGCTTTGGGGAATTGTATGAAGAGTCCCTCGACTTTTTGAAGCAACATGATTGCCAACCTAAAAAGGATGCGCTGAAAATTCTCGAAAAAGAAATCCTGACGATGTTTAAAGCAGGACAAATAGAGTTTAGACTTTCATCGTATCAACATCATATGGATACCATTCAAGGCGCTGATAAGATGCCAAAAGCGACACCTTTGGCCCAAATAGAATCGGAAACAAAGGATATGTTAACTTCTGCATATCATTCGTCTGTTTTGTTGGTTCCGCATGATAAAGAAGTAATTCAACTGGCGGATGGAACGCGTTCAGAAAAAGAAATATCATCAATCCATCCGGAATTCGAACAGCGTCTGCAAGTTCTCAGACACTGGGGTTTTGTGAAATAGCCAGGAAAATTCGTCCTACCGACTTTGAAGAAATTGAAATGAGGATGGCGGGGCGGAAAATTGGATATCTGAACAAAAATTTCAAAAACACCACAACTCTCCTCAAGATTCGTTCCTCTCCCTTGGAGACAATTCAACAGTTATTGGTATTCTTATCAGTGGGGATGGTTTGTCTGATGTGAACAGTGTGCTGAAATG
>JAFGWT010000299.1 GCA_016937015.1 Deltaproteobacteria bacterium
AAGGCGATGAGCGCAATGGAGCCGATGCCGGTCAGCAACATCAGTGTATCTGCGCCATACGATGCGATAATCCAGGCGCCCATCTTCCCGCCAATGGCAGAGGCCAGCGTGATGCGCACCAGACTGGCGATGTTCATATAAGTCGATTTCATGTTGTCGTGGGAGCGCCGATCAACGAAATCGATTGTTCCCAGATGGAGCATCCCAAAGCCCGCCCCCTGAAGCGTTGCCGCCGCCCATTTCCACACAAATGCGGTTTCGAGCGTAAACATCGAAAACAATACCAGACGAATGCCATTGAGTAGGAGTCCCGTCACGATGAGCCACCGGTTTCCCATTTTTTGAACCAGCTGCCTCGAAAAAAGCATCACCGGAATTTCGAATATGGTCCACGTTCCAAACACAAGTCCCATCTGAAAGGGGTTGTCGAGTACGTCATCAAAAAAGTAACTGGTATACAGAAATGACGCAGCCCACATGATTCCACTCAGCAGTGAAAATACAAGAAAGAGGACAAATAGGCGATCTCGTCGAAGATGCTCCCAGGGAATGTTGACCAGTGCCGATTTTTTTCGAAAGCGCAACCCTCGCATCGACACAATACCCAACAGCAGAAATGCAATTGCGCTCCCGTAATAAATAATGGGCAGATGATACACAAGATAGAGGGTCAACCCCATCAGGATGCACGCCACGCTCCATCCCAGTGTGCCAAATACCCGATACGTCCCATAACTCTCCGGATGCCCAATCCGATTGAGGTACGTCATCGCTTCGCCATCCACGGTCGGGACCAGCGGCATGGAAAACATGTAGTACGCCATTACAGCGACAAACATCCAAACGAATTTCATCTCAAGTGGCAGGTGCGCGGTCAGACTGCTGCCGGACAGCCCGGTCAGGAACGTAAAAAGCGCAACAGCAAAACAGAAAAACGTGATTAGGTGACGGCCCAATTGCAGCTTATCAGCAAGGATACCAGCGGGAATATTGGCAAATATGCCAATCAGCGGCATAAAAAAATAAATCCAGCCAATCAGATCATCTGCAGTCGTACCATCAGGACGCAACAGGGCGTGCTTGAAAAACACACTCGAAAACGGCGCAACAAATCCGGACGCAATAAAGACAAAAAAATAAAGGGACTTTAGATATGTCCCCTGGGATTCGGTCGTATTCATGATGGCCTGTGACAAATGTCAGATACCGCTTGCAGAAGCCGCCGCTGCGATGTTGCAACGCCGACTCATTATTCGACCTTCATATACTGTTCCTGAAAATAAACACAAGCAGTTCAGAGAAGATTTGACCTGTCAGAGATTTTTGCCCACCCCGCAATGTTCCTCCAGCAACGCACGCAAACCATCAAGACCGTTCAAAACACTCAGGTATTCGTAATCATTCGGCAGGTTCAGTGTGCATTCCGATGTTACTCTTCCCATTCCAACGGCACCGTAGTCGTTCGTAAAAACGTCCATGCTGCCCAGATATGGCGGTATATCGCCACTCTGGTTGGTATCCAGCGGCCGCGTGATTCCGTCAAACACATTCAGCTCGGGTCGAACGCACGCCCCCATACGGGAACTGACGCCTGTGGTTTCATTCCCGAAATCGTATTCAAACAGATTATTGAACACATGCCCATCACCAAACCGCATACTGATCTGCCCAGGAAAGATATTCCTGAAAATATTGTGATGCCAGGTCACGTGAAAATAACCGGCATCTTCAAATGAGGTGTCGTTTGCGCCGGCGATCAACCCGTGACTGTTATCGTGAAAATAACACCAGGATACGGTGATATAGTCGCTCTGACTGGTAATATCCAGCAGGCCGTCGTAATTGCCAAATTGTGATTGATCGTTATAGACTTCACAATGATCAATCCAGATATGGTCCGACCCCGCAACACCGATGGCATCCCCATTCCCCTGTTGAACATGGTGAATGGTCACATCCCGGATGATGATGTTGCTACTGTTCGAAATATTTATACCCGTGCCGAAAAACACAGCACTGCCCCCATCACCCACTATGGCAATATTGGTTTTGTTACTAATCAGTATCTCACTTACACCTGTGATAGTCCCTGAAACATAAATGGTGGCGGGACGGAATCCACCCAGTTGAGCGTTTATGGCGTTTTGCAACCCAAATGCTGAATTAACGTAAACCGTTGTCGCGGCGGGATTGTTATTAAACGGATCGACAATGGATGACCCCGCAAACCCCACCGGCGCGTAAATGGCCCCATCAGCATACGTATAAGTGTCGGTGTCCGCCTCGCTGTCTGTTTCCGCTTCTGTTGCAGTGTCCGTATCTGTTTGTTCATCTGAAGACGTATCGATATTAGTCGAGGTATCTGATTCACTTTCGGTGCCGTCCATGGACTCGGTGTCCCCTGTATCCGGCAACGAATCTGTTTCCGAATCAGTTATGCCGCTGTCCGAATCACTGCAACCGTCACTCTCACCGCATACGAATGTCTCCGAATCAACTGAGTCGTCCCCGGTATCAGGCAGTTCGTCTGATGATATCTCACCGCTATCAGAGTCGGAATCCACAAACATATTACTGTCAAAAACCGAATCGCTATCGGTTCCCCTGGGGGCAGAGTCAGAATCTCCCCCGGAATCCGACGCATCATCAATAAACGTAAACCCATCATAGATAACCCGGCTCTCCGCCGGTAAATCGATTCTGACGTCATACTTCATACCGCTGGTCAGAAATGTCTCCCGGTCGGATGGAGAAATCACACCGGTCACACTGTTGCCTGAAAAGTCGGTGCGAACATCTGTCAGTTTGTGCCAATCGTCGTCGTTATAGGTGCTAAAATAGACAGCGATGCTGTCATCAACGTCAACTGATTCCACACCGCATCCCACGTTTCGTATGATCAGGGGGGCAATCGCATCGCCAGCCAACTCAACTTTATATTCTGGCGGATACACTTCTTCAGTAACAATTTCAATATCCGATTCGGTGGACACCTGGCACCCAGTCCAGGCGCAGGGAAACACCAGGCAGGCTGCCGCAAAAATCCCCCACCTGTTTAATAATTTGTTGTGCATCTAGAAACCCAGAGAGTTAGTTGTAGCACAACTGACATTTTATGGGGACAAAGAAATCCTTACGCAGCGTAAAAATACTATGGCGGTTATGGCGGTTAATTGAAGCGGTTATTTCCTTTCCAGATCCCGAACAGGAATCATTAACAGAAGACCGACGAAAAAGAAGACGCCAATGGAAAGCACTGCCATGCGCTGACTGTCAAAGCCGTCTGATACAATACCAAAAACCAATGGTCCCACAATCGCAGATCCTTTTCCGGCAAAGGCCATAAATCCAAAAAATTCCCCACTTCGGCCCTCTGGTGCCAATTGACCAACAAATGCCCGACTGGTCGCCTGAGTGGCGCCAATGCACAACGACGCCAAAACAGCGACTCCCCAGAAGCAAATCTGTGCTCCTTGAGGTGTGAATAATCCCGGCCATGCCGCCAGTTCAGCACCCAACACCACGCCCAGCCACATAAACAGTGTTACGACTATGGTTCGACGCCCCCCTTTGGCGGATGCGAGGCGTCCGAACAGAAATGCCCCTGGCGCAGCCACAATATTCATTAGCAAAATCAGCACGATATTCTGCGCTGTGGAAAACGCCAGCGAATCTTTGGAAAAGGCGACGGCAAACACAATAATGGTAGCAACCGCATTATTGAAAAAGAAAAAGGCGACCAGAAACCGAACGAGATTTTTGTAACGTCCAATATCGCGAAGAGTGCCGACCAATCGCGCGGCCCCCATCTGAACGGCGTTGACAAGCCCCGGTGATTTTCCGGTTTTTCGGTCCTTTAGAAAAACAAATGCCGGAACGGCAAAAACCCCGAACCAGACAGCAACAACCAGCGGAATCAGATGGAGCCATGTCTTGCCCAGTGCAATGGGCAGGCAAATGCCAAGACACCCTAGACCACCGAGATATCCGAGCGCCCATCCGTTACCGCTCAGGCGATCCATCTGAGCAGGCGGCACAAGAGTAGGCAGAAGTGCGTTGTAAAAAACAGTCGCTGCCTCAAATCCAACAAGCGCCGCTATAAACGCACCCATGGCGAGCGGAACTGTCCCTGCTCCGGTTAAAGAAAGGGTTGCGGTGGCAAAAATGCATAAAAGCGAAAACCCAATCAGAAACTGACGACGCCTGCCCGTTATATCTGCAATAGCGCCCAAAATAGGTGCCAATAAAAAAACAATGGCTGCGCCGGTTGAATTGGCCATTCCCCATAACCTGTCGGACTCCCCCACCCGTCCGGCCCCCACAACCACATCCTTAAAATAAATCACGTAAATGGCGGTGATAATCACCGTCGGGAAAGCGGAATTGGCAAAATCAAACAGGCACCAGCTAAAGCGCTGGGTTTTAGTCGACATCTCTGCAACGGCATCGGGGCTATCGGGTTTCATATGCGCACTTTATTGGGTTGCAGAACTGCAGGCAAGAAAATCTGCACCAGGAAGCAAATAGCGCTAAAACTGTTCTTTAATATAGATACCAGCAGGCCAGAGGTCGTCATCGCTCCAACCACCGGTTGTAGATGCGTCGGCTTTCAGCGCTGCCCCCGGTTCCGTCTGAGAACTTAAAGACCAAAACGCCCAACTCAGATTGTTTTCTTCCATCCAGTCAATCCACGGGCCCACAACGTTGTCATCCACAGGGGTGATGGAAAAAATACCACCGTCTTCGTATGCCTTATTGCCGGATAATTTGGAGACTTCGAATCCCCATTCGGTGACAAACACAGGCAGATTGCCGTCAATCATCGATTGGATATACGCCTGCGACCCCTTGAGGGTATGGGAATCGTTATCGACATAGAAGTGATGCGTGTATGCCACATTGAAGTCATCTATAGGATCGTCCTTGGCTTTATGCGTGGTGTACGAGTATTCCGGCGTACCCACAACAATGAGGTTTGGGGAGTGCTTGCGAATCACTTCAACAACTTCATCTGCGTAGCTTTTAATAGTGCTCCACTGCACCCCGTATTCGGGTTCATTCCATACTTCCCAGATAACATGTGGGTAATCGCCGTACTTCTTTCCCATCCTCTCAAAGAAATCGATGGCTTCACTTTTGTGCTCATTGGCCCAGTGATCATGCCAGTCAATAATCACATAAATTCCCGCGTCGATGGCCCCGTCCACAACATCTTCCACCCAACCGATCATTTTTTCCCGGTCGCTGCTGGACTGATGGATATATCCAGCATCCTGGTTGTTGTTCTCGACGCCCAGTGGCGCGCGAATCAATGTGGTTTTCCAATCATCGGCAACATATTCAACAACGCTTTTGTTAAAATACTCCTCGCCGCCCCAAAGTGGCCAAAACAGACTCATACCTTTGAGCTGAATCACATCGCCATTGCCATCCACAATTTTGTACCCGTCTGTACGCAATCGGCCGTGATCTCCGACATATCCGTCGTACTCACCAATGGCGCTGGTGTAGCCGTTTGAATCGCCGTCGGAGTCACTATCTGAGTCGCTATCCGAATCGCTATCCGAATCGCTATCCGAATCACTATCCGAATCACTGTCTGAATCGGAATCGCCGGCGCCATTTTCACCTGGAAAACGGGTGGCGTTTCCGTCATCGCATCCCCCTGCCCCCATGGCAACCAGAATAATCGTCATTAAAATAAATAAAATCAATTGCTTAACAGTAGTCACAGTCATTTCCTCCAGAGTATCACAAGCGCAAAATCCAATCAGCGGGACTGGATTAAGTCATTCTCAATAACATATCACGTCCGCGTCACGTTCGCGCGCATTTTAATTTACAAAAAAAATACATTTTACTATGTACGCCATCCTGTATTAAGGAGACATAATTCCTCAAACAGGGAATACAATGGTTTAATGTCGATGAACGCTCCTTTGAAAGCTCATCAAAATCACTCTGGTATTCAGAAGCGAAGCCAGTAACACAAAAAAGGACAACGGTATGGCAAAAGTACTGATTATTGGCGCTGGCGGCGTGGGACAGGTTGTCGCTCACAAGTGCGCACAGGTGCCCGAAGTGTTTGAATCCATTTGCCTGGCGAGCCGAACCAAAAGCAAATGCGATGCCATCGCTGATCAAATTTCCAGACCGATTGAAACCGCACAGGTAGACGCCGACAACGTGTCTGAAACGGTGGCATTGATCGAACAGTTCAAGCCGGATCTGGTTGTTAATGTCGCGTTGCCTTACCAGGATTTGGCCATTATGGATGCGTGCCTTGAGACCGGTACCCACTACCTTGATACCGCCAATTATGAACCCAGAGAGACGGCAAAGTTCGAATACCACTGGCAATGGGCCTACCATGACAAATTTAAGGAAAAAGGGCTGATGGCATTGCTTGGCAGTGGATTTGACCCGGGCGTCACCAATGTATTTACCGCTTATGTGGCCAAACATTATCTCGATACGGTCGAATACCTTGATATCGTTGATGTGAATGGTGGGGATCACGGCAAGCCATTTGCCACGAATTTCAATCCCGAAATAAATATTCGTGAAGTGACTGCCCCCTGTCGCCATTTTGAAGACGGTGCGTTTGTTGAAACGCCGGCAATGAGTCGAAAATCCCGCTTCGAATGTCCCGACGGCGTAGGTGAATATACCATCTACCGAATGTACCACGAAGAACTGGAATCCCTAACCAAACACTTTCCGGGAATTAAGAAAGCCCAGTTTTGGATGAGCTTTTCAGAAAACTATATAAACCACCTTCAGGTGTTGCAGAATGTGGGCATGACCCGCATCGATGAAGTGGAATATCAGGGACAGAAAATCGTTCCCCTCCAGTTCCTCAAAGCGGTGCTGCCCAATCCTGGCGATCTCGGCAAAACCACCAAAGGACGCACCTGTATTGGCAATCTGGTACGGGGAACCAAAGACGGTAAACCCACCGGCTATTACATCTATAATATTTGCGATCATGAGGCCTGTTTCGCCGAAGTGGGTTCACAGGCCATTTCGTATACGACCGGTGTACCCGCCATGATTGGCGCCATGATGATGCTGACGGGAAAATGGTCAGGCAAAGGCGTCTTTAATATGGAACAACTGGACCCGGATCCCTTCATGGAAAAACTGAATATCCATGGCCTTCCCTGGAAGTTGGTTGAAAGTGGGTCGCTTAATTGGACTCCCGAAGAGTAACCCCCAAAGAAGTGCCGTCACCTTGCTTTGTCATTGAAACGGCAAAAATAAGGCACAACCTGGCGGTACTCAAAAGGGTAAAGAAAGCAACTGGTATTCGAATTCTGTTTGCGCAGAAATCCTTTGCCACGTACGCGGTATATCCAGTGATGGCCAACGTGCTGGATGGTGTATGCGCCAGCGGTCTCTGGGAAGCAAAACTCGGTTACGAAGAGTTTGATGGCGAGGTGCATACCTATTGCCCTGCATACCGTCCGGACGAAATTGATGACATCTTTAAAATGAGTCACACTGTGGTTTTCAACTCCGTGAGTCAGCTGAATCAGTTTCGAGAGGTCATCGCCCGACATCGGCCCAAAACCGAAATCGGCATCCGCATAAACCCTGAGTGTTCAGTTACCGAAACCGAACTGTACGACCCCTGTTCGCCCGGCTCAAGGCTGGGGATTCGCCTGCAGGATATTGACACTGTTGATTGGTCGCTGGTCGATGGCATTCACTTTCATGCGCTGTGCGAACAGACTTCCCATGCCCTCGAAAAGGTGCTTCACAGCGTTGAGGATCGGTTCAGTGATGCACTCTCCAAAGTCAGATGGCTGAATATGGGCGGTGGGCACTTCATCACCCAGGAAGACTACGATATTGAACATTTCGTTCGGCTTGTGACTGCGTTCAAAGGTCGGCACCCACATCTTCGGCTCTATATTGAACCCGGTGGCGCAGTGGTGTTAAACGCCGGAATTCTCGTGGCCAGCGTGCTTGACGTTCTCCCCGGCTCTCCCCCAAATGCGATTCTCGATATTTCCTGCACCTGTCATACGCCGGATGTACTCGAAATGCCATATCGCCCAAAAGTGCAAAGTGAGATCCCCATAGCGGATGCCCCTCACGTGTATGAGCTGGGAGGCGTTTCATGTCTGGCGGGAGATCGCTTCGGACGCTATGGCTTTGAAACACCACTAACGGTGGGGGACCGTGTCGTCTTTCTGGACATGGCACAATACTCCATCGTAAAAACCACAATGTTTAATGGTGTTCGGCATCCCGCCGTTGCAGTATATGACGCGGATACGAATGACCTCGAAATGATTCGAACATTCTCATACAACGACTTTAAAAACCGACTTTAATGTCGGCCATGGATAAGGACTTTCCGATGAGTACAAAGGGTAACAAGGAATCCAACTGGAATTACAGGGACTCTGCGCGTCTATACAATATCGACAACTGGAGCTCCGGCTATTTTGCAGTTAATGAAGAAGGTGAGGTCATCGTTAAAGCGCCTGTGGGAGACAACCAGGTCGAAGATGTATCTCTGGTTGAGATTGCCACTGGTCTGCAGGAACGCGGACTCGAAATGCCCGTGCTGCTTCGCCTTGAAAATCTGGTGGATGCGCGCCTCCGTGAAATCAACGAGTCGTTTAATGAGGCAATCCGGGCAGCAAAATACAAAGGGAAATATCGTGGCGCCTTTCCAGTAAAGGTAAATCAGCAATATCACGTTATTTCCGAAATTGTGCGATTCGGAAAACGATACCATCATGGTCTGGAGGTCGGCAGCAAGGCAGAGCTGCTTATTGCGCTCTCTATCATGGAGGACCGCGAAAGTCTCATCATCTGCAATGGCTACAAGGACCAGGAATTCATAGATCTGGCACTTCAGGCCAGAGTCCTCGGGTACAAATGCTTTTTTGTTATCGAAAATCCCTCAGAGATTCCGTTAATCATCAATCGCTCCCGTGAATTGGAAATAGACCCCATGATCGGCACGCGTCTCAAACTCTCCACCAAAGTTGAAGGTCACTGGAGCGAGGACAGCGGCGACCGAAGTCTCTTTGGCCTGAATATCAACCAGCTTATTCAGGTGGTTGACATGTTGAAGGAAGCAGAAATGTTGCACTGTTTTCAGCTGCTCCATTTTCACCTGGGCTCGCAGATTCCAAACATTCGCAACATCAGGCAGGGAATCCTCGAAGCATGCCGATACTACATTGACCTATGCAACGAAGGGGCGCCACTGCGTTACATGGATATTGGCGGAGGACTCGCTGTGGACTACAATGGCACCTGCAGCACCGACGGTCACAGCCGCAACTACAATATCCAGGAATACTGCGCAGATATTGTTGAAGCCATACAGGAGTCGCTTGACGAGTATGACTTGCCTCACCCAACCATTATCAGCGAATCCGGCCGGGCAACAGTCGCCCATACCGCGGTTCTGCTTTTCAACGTACTCGAAGTGACCCGTTTTCAGCCCGGCCCGATCCCGGAATCACTGCCGGATGATACTCCTGAACCCATTGTCAATCTTCTCGAAGTCACCAAAGCAGTGGATCCTGGCCGAATCCAGGAATGCTTCAACGATGTGCTTCACTACAGGTCTCAGGTGCGCGATCTTTTCTCGCGAGGAGAGATCAACCTGCGAACCGTTGCAGTGGCCGACAACCTGTATCTGCATGTACTGCAGCAGATTGTATCTCAAATGGGCTCACTCAAGCGAATTCCCCCGGAAATTGAAAGTCTGCCAGAGCAGCTTGCAGATATTTACTATTCAAATTTCAGCGTTTTTCAATCTTTACCGGACGCATGGGCCATCAATCAGGTTTTCCCAGTCATGCCCATCCACCGACTGAATGAAGAGCCGACGCAGCAGGCGGTGATTGCTGACATCACCTGTGACTGCGACGGCAAACTGCACAATTTTTCTCATATTGACGACTATTCCACCACGCTTCCACTGCACCCGTTCAAACTGGGAGAAGAGTATTATATCGGCGTGTTTCTGGTCGGCGCCTACCAGGAGACGCTGGGAGATTTGCACAATCTTTTTGGTGACACCAATATCGCGAGCATCCGCGTCAATGAAGATCGAACATTTGATCTGGTACACGAATTTGAAGGAGACAGTATATCCGACGTGCTGACATACGTGGAATACGAGCCCCAAAATCTTTTTCAGAGTTTCCGAAAAAAGGCGGAACGGGCGGTCAAATCGGGGCGTATCACAATTCAACAGAGACAAACGATGATCCGTCTGTTCGAAGAAAGTCTTCGCGGTTATACCTATTTCGAAAAATAGACCGATTCGGTTTGTGCCTGCTTATGTTTGGGTGTCGGCAGGACGGGCAGCCCTGTTGCAATGACATAATGACATAAAGTCCGAACAGGTCTGCAGCGCAGCTCACTTGCTTTGAGTGCACCGGAAGCGCGCTGGTAATCGCTTTATCGCTGTATACTAATGGTCACTTCGTCGATCAAAGTGAGTAGCAGCGCGATAGATGGCACAGACCGACGAAAATAATGGAAAGTTAACTATTTGGGTTGCGCTTTAGTGGCTGGCTGAGTGGCTTTGGGCGTCGCTTTAGTAGCAGGTTCCGAAGACTTGGGCGTCGCTTTGGTGGCGGGTTCTGAAGACTTGGGTTCCGCTTTGGTGGCCGGTTCTGAAGACTTGGGCTCAGCTTTGGTGCCCGGTTCTGAAGACTTGGGCTCAACTTTGGTGCCCGGTTCTGAAGACTTGGGCTCAACTTTGGTGCCCGGAGGCGTTCTTTTCGGCTTTGATTTTCCAACAACCGGTTTGATCAGTTTTATTTTCTGAACTTCTTTCAATTTCGCTTTAACCGCCTCAATATCTTTGATGGCGTCATCCACACCCATATCTTTTTTGATCAACTCGTCGCTTTCCTTGACCACCGGATCGCTGGCACAGTCTGTGGCAATCTGCTTATTAAGCTGCTTAACTTTGTTGATAGCCCCGGAGGCGTTCCCTTTCTGGCGTCCGGCATCCCCTTTCAATCCGCCAATTTCCCTGTTGTGCTGCCGGATCTCTTTTTTATCTGCCATCCCATCCTGAAACAGTTTGTTGCACTGCTCAATGGTTGACTCAGGAGATTCATCTTTGACGAGCCTGTCACAACCCAGTTTTTCAGAGTTGGATTTATTTGCCTTCAGCTTGTTCTCCAGCGCTTCCACCTGAGCCTGTTTTCCTTTGACCTGGCCCTTCAGCTTTGAGACCTCGGCTTCTATTTTTTCGACTTCGCCTCTGAGTTCGCCAAGCCTGTTTTTGTGTCCATCGCATTTTGATGCAGCGTTACAGGCGTTTTTCTCCTCTTTTCTCATCTGTCTGAGCTGCTTCTCCATCTCCTTGATTTCTTTTAATTTGTCTGCTTTCTTCTGTTTGAGATCGGCAACAGCCTTTTGATCGGCGTTTGGTTGCTTTGCCACGGATTCAATCTGATTGTCCAAATCCTTAACTTTGTTTCCCTGATCTTTGATTTTGTTTTCAAAGTCGCCAGCCGCGTTTTTTTTCTGATCGCATTCCTGCTGATTGGCCCAGACAGTTCCCGAAATCAGAAATAATGTAAACAAACCAACTGTGAAACTTGTACGAGTCATGTTTCCTCTCCTTGTATAAATTAGTGTTTTGGTTGCGCCCAGTATAGACCCACCCATTTTTGATTGCCAGTGTTTTCCCCCTTTGACCCACATCTCAAAAAAAAAATCACACTGAATCTCAAAATACCCATAAGCGACCGAAGTATTTAAATAAAATAGAACATCCGAATCAAAATGCCATCAATGAAACATTCAAATCACGACACAGTTGGAAGGTTTTTTCCTGCGAAATCACCATTACTTCCCCCGCCTCAACCGCGACAAGGCGCACGCCCATCTGCGCTGCAGTTTCAACTGTCCCCGGGCCTATCGCTGGAATATCAAAACGGACATCCTGGGTTTGTTTTTTCATTTTTACAAGGACAGCGCCAGGCCCTGGCACTGTTTTTAAAAGTTTATCCGTGCCTCGACGATTTTCACGTCCTGTCCATTGGGTTCCATGGACCACAACGGATTGCCCGACATCGGCTTGAACAAACGCACGGCACCTGGCCACACCTCTTGCCAGCAACTGCGCTGTGGTTCTGTTCAGCGACGGCCCAGCCAAATGCCCTGCCCCTGGAAACCAGTCGTCAATCCACGCTCTCGGACTGATAATTCTCACCCCGCATCGTTCAAATGCGCCCGCGATATATCTAAGTCGCTTATCATCGCCACCGAAAAAAAGCAGTGGAAGCCAAAGCAGCAGTGACCGGTCGGGAGCAATTGCGGTTTGACCAAATCTGAGCTTAATCCCACCTGCCAAAACGGCACGGAGCGCAGTCATATCCCTGAACCATCGACTCGCGGCCTGGATTTGCCCAACAGGAAATATGCGGAACTGACAACCCGGAAAATCGGCTGGGACAGCATGCCCCGACACCCCCGCCACCACTACGTTGATTCCCTGCTGCAACAACCGCCGAGAAAGCAAAACAGGATATGCGCCGCTACCGGCAACAAGACCAACGGTATCGGCAGTCATCGTGTCACGCCACGCGGGCGGCTCCCTATGAATTGGACAAGTTGTGCAGCCTGAGGTGTATGCCAGGTGTGTCTTTCGAATTCGGACTGAAGTGTTGATATTGGAAGCCCGCGATGAATCAGTTTTCGAATCACGTATCGAATTTCACGCTTTGCCGCCTCAGAGAACTGCCGACGCGCAATCCCAACGCGGTTTACACCGCGCAATGTGGCCCGATTACCGGCAACCATGGAGAACGGAAGAACATCTTTCTCTATCATCGATCCTGCAGCCAGCATGGCCGATTCACCTATCGTAACAAAAGACGCCACAGCCACCATTCCGCCAAACACCGCGAAGTCCTCCACAACCACATGCCCCGCCAGTGTTGCCCCGTTTGCCATGACCACACGATTTCCCAGAACGCAATCATGGGCAACATGACAATATGCCATGATAAGATTGTCGTCACCAATCAATGTCCGCCCGCCCCCATGCATCGTGCCTCGCCCAACGGTCACATGTTCACGAAAAATATTGCGATTGCCAACCTGCAGCACCGTCAACTCCCCGCGGTGACGTAAATCCTGAGGAGCGCCACCAATGCATGCAAATGGAAATACCTCATTCTCATCTCCCATATTTGTGGGACCTGTCACGACGCCGTGGGGATGTACAACACAACGGGCGCCGAGCGTCACATCCGCATCGATAACCGCGTACGGCCCCACTTTGCACCCTTCACCAAGCACCGCATCCGGATGAACAGAAGCTTTGGGATCGATGGTTATTTGAGGTGTTGCTTTACCGGTCAGCAGTGTCAAATTAGCGCTCATACTTAGACTATCCGTTTCAGTTTCCTGTCTGTCGCAGGGCATGTATCATCGGCCGCAAACAATACCGCCAACGTTTGTGTTTGTCGAGTCAGTTCAGTGAGTGTCAGTTCAGTGAGTGAAGTCTGGGAAAAATGCCAATGATTTCTCTGTTTACGACATCCCGTGACGCATGATTCGATTGAAATAAATGAGACTCATTCAAATTGTGACTGATGGTGTTCACAGACGGAACATGAAGGGAGTCGGCAGGACGGGCAGCCCTGTTGCAATCACATAAAGTCCGAATAGGTCTAGCTTTGGGTAGGCAAATCAATGACAAACCGGCTGCCGCCATCCTCCGGGCTCAGCACGCTGATTGTACCTTTGTGATGTTCGGTAACAACATAGTAGCAGACCGATAATCCCAGTCCCGTCCCTTCGCCCACATCCTTCGTTGTGAAAAATGGATCAAATATACGGTTCTGGATGGATTTCGGTATACCTGCGCCGTTGTCTTCTATTTCTATTCGCACCATCCCGCGTTCGCCAGGTCCGGTACGGATGGTGAGAGTGGGCACTTTTGGCCTGGCACTGTGAATGGCCTGCGCTGCGTTCCGAATTATATTGAAAAATACCTGGCTCATATTTTGAATTTCGCAGGGAACAACTGGAATAGACAGGTCATATGCTTTAACAATTTGAATGTTCTTAAAGTCGTACGACTGTTTCAAGTCCCAGTCGTTTCGAGCCACCTCCAGCACCTGATCGATTACATCTGAAATAACCGCATATGATACATCCCCGGTATCCTGTCTGGAAAAATCAATAATATTGTGAATTACCTGTGACGCACGCATCCCGGATTTTACGATGGCCCCAAGAATGTCCGGCAATCGCCGCGCTTCCAAATATCGTTCAAGCGCATTAAACGAAACCCCGGCTTCCGCCGCAGCCTTGTCGTTCAGGAGCGTTCGTTTAAGCAAGCGCGTTTGCGCCAGCTGGGCATTCTGCATGATGCCGGCGAGCGGGTTATTTATCTCATGTGCAATCCCTGCAGCAAGACCGCCAACTGACACCATTTTCTCTGTTTGTACAATGTGCTCCTGAAGTCTCTTTTTCTCAGTCATGTCCGTAATTATGAGTACCGCGCCTTTGGCATATCGGGATAAGAGTGGCAACATCCTGAAATCCTCGTACCGGTAGTCACCTGAGGGCCGCAAAATCCGCCTCTCATCACGAAATGACCGATTTCGCTCAATCACCTCATTTAACGCCTCAGGCAACACCTCAGGATCGTCCGTCAGAGACGGCACCACATTCTCAATCCGCTGCCCCAGCACATCATCTTTGGAGAGTGCGAGTCGTTCTGATGCCAACCGGTTCCACAACACAACCCGATGATCTTCGTCCACCCCAATCACCATGGAATCCATCGCATCCACTATCTCAATCATCAAATCGCGGGTACTGCCGTATTTATGCTCACTCTGATTCAGCTGGGCGAGAAACAGTTTAATTGCGCCAAAAATGATAAGAACACCGAAAATTCCCATTCCCAGTGATGACCACGAAAAATCAAGAATCGCAGGCAAAAACCGCTTGTGATAAGTGTAGGCATTCAGCATGTCATTGAGCCCCAGCGCCATTGCCACCACCAGACCGGCCATAAAAGGGCCAGTAATCTCACGAACCACACCGCCACTTCTCATTTTGCGAAGAATCCACATGGCGTAAACAAATATGCCAGAAAGCATAATATCTCTGACAATATACAAAGGCCCCTGCATCCCTCTGGCAACACAGGATTCCTCAAACTGCACTTCGTCTGTAACTGTTTTTATGGAGACGAACAGGTCTGGATGGACCAACGCAACGATTAGCAAAGCAGCAAACGCGGCCATCGCCCCCCACAGAAACACAAGACGGGTTTGGGCGTACAGAGGCGTTTCAAATGTTTGTAAGAGAAAAGCTACCACAGGGATAAATGCTGCGGCAAAAAGCTGCTCCAGTCTTGACATCTGTAACCCCAGCGGTACATCGCCGATATCGCTCAGATAATTACTTGCGGCGCCGCTCAGCGTAAATCCAAATGAAGTGACAAGACAAAAAAAGGTGGCGAGATATATGCGATTTTTCAGCTGCGCAAAAAGCAGTCCGGACACCACGGTACTCAGCAACAGCACCCCCGCAATCACAGATGGCAAAAATATTTGAGTGCTATAAGTTACCTCAATGTACATATAATGAATCGTCGCCGGTTGACCTGAAGGTGAAATAACTGGACTAAGTATAGTGCAATTATCGCCGCCGGCCAGGTTCTGTGAGGTGCGGTGTCTATTTGGGCGAGTCAGAACCCGGATTGCTGGCAGGTCCGGCTATTTGCCTGCATCTCTATCCCACAATCTCCCCTGAATCATCGTCATCCGGACTGCTAATCTGTTTATCACCCTCTACCCAAATCACCTTGTCGCCACCGATATATATCGGGACACCCGGTTCGGTGTTTTCTCTGTCACGGGGAGCTGGCGGCGGGGTGGCACTCTGTCTTGCTGCCTTATCCTTTTCGTATTGTTCAAGCAGCTTACGTACCGGTATTTCGGGAACAGTCTCCTTTTCTGAAGGACATTTCGCATCGTCAGCCAGACGCTTCACCTGCTCAGGAGTCATTTCCCTGGTCACCTTCTCAAATATGTCCTGATCTGATTTTCGTTGAACCATTCGTGCCTCCGGTTTTGTTGTACTTTGCAGTTTCGGCTGTCCGGATCAACTATCGCGGTACTTAATCGCTTTGCTCGAAGTAACGAACAGACTCATAAAGCGAAAAGCAATTCACAGTGCGCTTCCCTTTGCTCAATGCAAATGAGCTGCGCTGTAAGCGATAATCCGGCGCGAGGACATCTCCCCAAACGCTGAAATATTTAATTACAGAGATGTATAGCAGTGAATTCGCCTGAGGGAAATCAGTTTTCCACCAGTGGCTGGCCCTCAACCTTATTATCCAACCCGCTGTTCGATGAGCTCGATGACCCGGGAAACGCCCACCAGTTTTGCAAACGATCCGAATCTGGGCCCCTGCGCCTGCCCGAGAAGAACCTGATATATGGCACCAAAAAATTCGCGGGCATCCATATCGTTGCTCTTGGCCACATCAAATATGAGGCTCTGCAAATCCTGCTGTTCCATGGCGTCCGCCTCTGGCGCCTGCAATCTGGCCTTCAACGCCAAAAATACTGTTTTTTCTTCAGCGGTGGCATCGCGATATACCTTGTTGGGAAGGATACGATCGAGATAGTAGGCCACCCCCTTGTGAATCAAGGTCAGTAATACGTCGGAATATTTGGCAATGTCCGGATCGTACCTGGTCAGGAACTCCGTAATTTTGTCCGAATCCGGCTTCTCCATCCCCAGCGCCGACACCAGATTGTTCACCATGGTGAAATTCACCGGAGACTGATATACCGGCACGTCAGAACCTCGGTGATGAATATGCCACAGCGGATTATCCGCCTTTTTGTCGTCAGGCACATCCGGATAACGGCGCAAATGATCCAGATACTCATCCATGGTTTTGGGAATCATATCCACATAAAGCTTTTTGGCCGTCCTCGGATCCCTGAAAATGAAATACGCCAGAGATTCCACCGGCGCATAAGCCAGCCACTCATCCATGGACACCCCATTGCCAACGGATTTCGAAATTTTCTCCCCTTTTTCGTCGAGGAACATTTCATAGAAAAAGCCGATCGGTGGCCGTCCGCCCATGATTTTCACAATCTGACTGGATAGCTGCGCGGAAGGAATGAGGTCTTTGCCGTACATTTCATAATTAATCCCATAGCTGAACCAGCGAAGGGCCCAATCCACTTTCCAGCCCATTTTAACCCCGCCGTTCAACACGGTGGTTCGGCCACTGTGTCCACATCCGCTGACATCGCCGAAGGTGCCGTCGCATGTATACGATAATTCGGCTTCATCAGTATAATAGTCGGTAACACGCGTGGTGTATATTTTTCCACACTGACCACAGCGGGGTAAAAATGGAGACCAGCCCTGACGATTTTCTTCTTTCATGGTAGGCAAAATGACTTCAAGCACCTGATCGACCCGGCTGAGCAACACTTTCAGTCCCTCATTAAAATCGCCGTTTCGATAGGCCTGTGAGGCACTCCGCAACTCATACTCAAATCCGAACGTATCCAGAAATTCCTTTAATTTCCCAATCATGTGTCCGGAGAAAGACGCACAACACCCATAGGGATCCGGAATATCACAGAGCGGCTTACCCAGATGCTCGGCAAGCATTTCCTTATTCGGCAGGTTGGAAGGGACTTTGCGCAAACCGTCCAAATCATCGCTAAACGCAATAATTTTGGCGTTTCCACCGCAGATTTCCTTATATGCGTTCATGACCCAAGTGGTTCGTGCCACTTCGGCAAAGGTACCGATATGTGGCAACCCACTTGGGCCGTACCCGGTTTGAAACAGCACTTCCCGCTGCGGTGATTCTTTTCCAAATGAACTGATAACGCGCTGCGCTTCCTTAAATGGCCATGATTTATAGTCTGGTTTCTTTGTATTCATGTGGTTGGATATTCCCGAGCCCAAGCCGGATGTCAAGGTCTGTTTGCAGTTTACCCGGGCAGTGGGGGCTATTTCAAACAGCGTCGGCTTCTAAGAAATTCTGTTTCCAGGGGCTCTTGCCAGTTTTATTGTTCCTAATAAATATCTAATCTCTTAGAATAATACATATCAGTTGAGCTGTATGGGCGAGAAGTAGCCATATCAGATCATATAAGGAGGCGTACGATGCGCATTAGTAGCTTTACTTTCCTAAGAATTCTCACGATTTGGTGGACAACGGTTTTCGTTTTGGGGTGCGGCACGGACGTGCTGAACGGAAATCGAGACACAGAAAGCGGCGCCTTCAGTGACGCAGACAGCGATACGGACGCCGATACAGACACCGATGCTGACACGGACACTGACGCCGACTCAACGTTCCTCTCCTCGGATGAACCGGATACAAATGGCAGCGCTGATACGGGCGGTGCTGATACGGGCGGTAATGACACCAGTGGAAACGATACTGGCGTCAATGACACCGCAGATACCGTTGCCGATACGGGCCATGACACAACGGTCCATGAGACAGACACTGTATCTGATACGGTCGCTGACACCGGCGTTGATACTGTTATCTTCGAAGACACAACATCTGCCACACACGAAGATGGTACATGCATATATGAAGGGATACAATACCAGGACGGCGACTCGTTCCCGGCGACCGATGGTTGCAACACCTGTTCCTGTCGGGTGTCAGGCGATGGCGCTGGACAGGTGGTCTGCACCCTGATGGCCTGTGTGGCGTCCTGTGAGACGCTGTCTCAGTCGGAATGCAATTCAAATCAAAACTGTCGGCCAGTGATGGCGCAGCAAATTGACTTGTCGTTAAACTGTCTGAAAGCGCGTGCCTATACAGGTTGCATCCCTGCCGATATGAGCTGCGGCGAGGCCATCACATATGCGTCATATGGGGGCGACTGCTGGCAATTCTCAGATACATGCGTTCCTGATGTGTGGATTATAGAACCAGCCAATGCAGACTCGCGACTTCTTCCTATGGATGTTTGCACCCTGATCAGTGATGATCTCTCAGTCTGTCCCACGGAACCGGATACAGATACGCTGACAGTGGACACCTGTGAGTATGACGGACAACTGTATAGAGCTGGCGCCACATTCAAAGCGAGTGATGGCTGTAACAGCTGTTCCTGCACGAATACAGGCGCGGTTGTCTGTACAGAAATGGCGTGTATCGAATCATGTATGACACTTAATGAAAAAGAATGCGCGGCTGCCAATGACTGTGTTGCCATCATGGGCACCATTCTGGATCCCAATAGCCGTTGCATGAGCGAGCCAGTGTTCGCCGGTTGCATGTCTGCCGACAGCATCTGCGCAGACGCAATCACATATGCCAAAAAAGACGAGGTGTGCTGGCAGTTTGGCGGCTGCATCCCTCAGAATGTCGTATGGGATGAAATCAGTGGCGATCCGTCGAAGCTGTGCGGGGTTGGCAGTAACGAAGTTGATCGCTGTGTCACCGCCAGCTGTGACGCTCTGAATGGAACGGGATGCTGCAGCGATACCTGCCCCTGTCCCCTTGCGGATGGCACCCATTGCGTCCCCTCACACTGGAACGAAGACGGAACCCGTGTGGGTAAATGTGAATCGGACTTCCCGACTTTTGGTGTTGTGCAGAGTTGCTGGCAGCAAAGCGATTGTCTCGACAATCAGGTGTGCGCCGGCGCAAAGGTCTGCCGGTGTGATGTATCATGTCTGGTGGCTGATTCCCCAGGCAGCTGTGTTCCGGCCTCTGCAGAGGCATGCAACGCGGATCTTGATTCCATCCAGTGTACAGCCCCCTATTACTGTTATGACATGGGTGAGATGGGCGACATATGCCTGCGTGACGTGAAAAATGAAGGCCTGCAATGCTGGAATGACAGCGACTGCGATGCCGGCATGATATGCGAAGACGCCCTGCTCTGCGGCTCTCTGGTGGATTGTCTCTCCTCGCCCGGACAATGTGTGCCGGAATAACCCCCCCAAAAAAAATAAACATTTATTGAGCCGTTTTGGTAATCAGCGGACAATCAAGGTAGCATAAGGAGGTGTGCAATGCGCATTCAAAATATGGCTTACGTATGTTTTCTCATTGGGTCTTTGGGGCTCGGGACGTTTCTGACCGGCTGTAATATCGGTGGAGATTTGCTCGAAAATGCGGACTCTGAAACCGGGAGTTCGGGGGACTCGGATACAGACACAGATTCGGATACAGATAGCGATACCGACTCAGATACTGACAGCGACACCGATACCCACATGAATACGGATACAGGTTCAGATTCAGCGGCGGATACGGTTACCGGGTCAGATACTGACAGTCAGACAGACAGTCCACTGGTATGTCGGGATATGGGGCAGACATATGAAATGGGCGAACGGTTCCCAGCGGGTGACGGCTGCAATGAGTGCCACTGTGATGTGAGTTCAACCGGGGAGCCGGCAATCGCATGTACAGCCATGATTTGTTCGACAGACAGCGACACGGGCACCGATACCGCTACTACACCACAGTGTGAATTCAATGGACAGACCTACGCTGTTGGCGATGAATTCCGACACAGCGATGGGTGTTCCCAATGCACCTGTGTGGCCGATGCGAATGGTACTTCGGCGGATGTCATCTGTTACGATGACTGCGATGAGCCTTGCGTGGGACTTTCTGAAGAAGCCTGTAATCAGACATCCGAATGCACGCCAATTATGGCGCGACCAATCGATTCCGAGACCTATTGTGCGGGCGATCTGCTGTACACCGGTTGCATGGCGGCAGATACGGTGTGCGATGCGATGATGACCATTGGTGTTTTAAACGGCGAATGTCTGCTGTTTTCGAGTGGCTGCCTGCCACAGGAACTCAGCTTTGACAACTGGGACAGCAGCGGCGCCATGGTGGATATTCCCACCCCTGCGTGTGTCAGCGGCGTCAGCTATGAATTGTGTGAAGAACCGGCGGTGCAGTGTCTTTACAATGGGAATCTTTATAACGAAAACGACACTTTCCCTTCCACTGACGGATGCAACACATGCACCTGCATTTCGTCGGCGGATGGTGACGGTAGCGTATCCTGCACCGAGATGGGATGCCCATTTGACTGCACCACCGCCACCGAGGCAAACTGCACTGACGCAAACGGATGCGCCCCGATTAAGGGTGTACGGATAGAACTCGATAATCAATGCACTCATGACATGGCTTACGCCGGTTGTATGTCTGCGGATATGGGCTGCATTGCCGTTATGACATACGGTCTGTCGGGAACTGACTGCTGGGAGTTCAGCAGTGGCTGCATGCCGGAAAATATGGTTTGGGATGCAACCGGCGGGGACTACACTTCCGTCTGTGGCATTGACAGCATCTCCTTGCCTGGCTGTTCAGCTGAAGGGTGCGATGCCCTTGGGGACACCTGTTGCACAGCCGACTGCCCGTGCAATCTCGATGGCGCGCAATGCACACCGACACATTGGACAGCAGACGGTATACTAATGGGTGCCTGTGTGGGCATGATCACCCCCGCCAGCCCCGCTGGGGTGTGCTGGAGCGGCGATGACTGCGGGGCGCAGCAGATGTGTGAAGGCGCGATTCGTTGTGGCTGCGACGTGCTATGTACGATGCCCAATACGCAGGGCACCTGCGTGGATGCCTCGGCCGGCGAATGTGATGCGTCCCCGGGGTCTGCGGACTGCCCAACCGGATATTCGTGTTACGAGATGGGAGATCAGGGCGACATTTGTCTGCACCATCCGGAGGGCCTCCAGTGCTGGACAGATGAAAACTGCGGCGTCGGGTTCGTTTGCGATAATGCATATCTTTGCGGCTCCCAGGTATGGTGTCTTTCTGAAATGGGACGATGCGTGCCTGAATAACCGCTGCGTGTCAATTTCATTCTCCCCGGAATAAATGCTCCCGCCAACCTATTGTAGTCATTGACATTCACATCCGGATACCGTTAATTCATCAGATACGTTTCACAAATTTGTCTGCAACATCAGGAGGCGGGACTATGATTGGTGACAAACTGGTAATTGAGGAATATCACGAGGAAAACGGTCGGCGGGTGGCTGCGGCGTGCCTGCCTGAAATCAAGAAAGCCGGGCGTATTTACACTCTCACCGTCGCAGGCGAATCTGGAAGCGGCAAATCCGAAACCGCGGCCACAACTGCCCAGGAGCTCGAAAAAGCCGGATTACGAGTCGCCATTCTGGGTCAGGACGACTACTTTGTGCTTCCACCAAAATCCAATTCCGCCAAACGAAAAGAAGATATCTCCTGGGTTGGGCTCGGGGAGGTAAAACTGGCGCTGATGGACGAACACCTCCGAGCGGCCAAAGCCGGCGAAAAAACCATAGTAAAGCCGAATGTGATATTTGAAGAAGACCGCATCAGCGAAGAAACAATCTCGCTTGAGGGCATCGACGTCGTGATTGCCGAAGGGACATACACAACAGCATTAAAGGAAGCTGACTTTCACGCGTTTATTGACAAAACCTATCATGACACCCTGTCCCATCGCCAAAAGCGGGCAAGGGATGAAACAGAAGGCGCATTTATCGAAACTGTTCTTGAAATAGAGCATAAAATTATCAGTGGCCACAAATCCCGTGCAGAAATAATTCTGCCCAAACAATACTGAGCCACCTTTGCCGCCGAGGTAACCTTTGTCCACCCGAAGAAATGCGCTGTTCACCATTGCCGGCACCGTCATTGGCGCGGCACTGACTGCCCTGATTTTTCTGGGTGTCCAGCGCTGCGATCGCCAGCCGACAACCACCAGACCGGAAGCAGCTGAAGCACCATCCGGCGAATCCGACACCGCACCGGCAGTGGCTCAATCGCGACAATTTGACGTGCCCAGTTGGGAGATACTCTCCCCATCCCGTAACTTAAAGGGAAGCTGCAGCATCTGCGGTCAAATTTTTGATGCGGCGCAAACGCCTCTAAAGGACGCAACAGTTCGCCTGCGGCTGATGGATGAGCCGTGGGAGACCGCCAATTTCCCGGAAGTGGCGAAGACTGACCCAAACGGCCACTACTGCTTTGAGGGAATAACCGAGAATGCAGTTTGGCAGCTGTTTGCGTGGGCCAACAACTACGCAACCACCAGCTACGAAAATGTCACATGCGGTGCAGCAACCGATCTCCATCTCGAAAAAGGCGCCGTACTAACCCTGCGATTCGTTGATGTGGAAGGATACACGGTTCCCTATGTGGAAGTGCATATTGCCGGAAGTCCACTGTGGCCCATGCGACGCGCATTGTCCGATGAACGGGGACGTATCACCATTAAAGGCCTCTCCGAGGGGGTCTATTCGTTTAGCGCACAAAAAGACGATCTGTCATTTTCGGTTCTGGACCCCATTGCGCTTGGCCCCGAAGAAGAGGTGGAACTGGAGGCGCAGATGACCCACGTTCCCGCCATCCACGTGACAGTAAAAAATGAATCCAGCGACGCCCCCATACCAAATGCGCTGGTCACTGCCGTTCCTCAAAACGAGTCGTTGCTTGCCCACACATGGCTGACAGATAAAAGCGGGAATGCGACAATTACGGGCGCCAGTGTGGCCGGAATGATGCTTACGGTTTTCGCATCCGGGTATGTTCAGAAGAAGGTGGCGTCGGTCGTACCGGGCGCATCGATTGATGTGTTTTTGTCAAGTGGGTCGACCATTGAGGGCGTTGTTGAAACCCCAGGTGGGAAACCCATTGAGGGGGCGGAGGTCCGGGTGGAGCGGGACGACAACGGAATGACCGAAGCATTGCCAGGGGGCGCAGATCGGCTGTTCGTGTTAAGGAAAGCGGCCGCTGAACTCGCAGGCATTCCCAAGGCGCTGGATGTGGAGGGATCGGCAGTCTGCATTACGGGACCTGTCCGCATTCCGCTACCCGAATCCGAAATTGACAGCCCGCTACTGAAAGCCGCACAGAAGCGGACTGCGTGGCAAAAGACAGACAGCACCGGTGCCTTCGCTCTGGATGCGGTGCCACCGGGCAAAATTTCATTCACGGTCTCTCACGATTACTACGTTCAGTTTCGAAATCCAACCGTCGAGGTGCTGCCTGGCCAATCCCTGTCGGGAATTCCCATCCTCATGAAACCCGGCGCCACATTGTCACTGCGCGTGGTAAGCGAGGCAAATCAGCCTGTATCCGCTGCGGATGTGACCGTGTATGATTTGGACGGGCAGATATTAAAGACGGCTGAAACCGAATCCAATGGCTACGTTACCCTGCAGGGACTGCCTGAGGCGTTTCGGATAGAGGCATCTGCGCCGATGTATATTCCGGGGGCCCGTAAAATGTTTGGCCCCTCCGGAAAAGAATTGAACGCCACCCTGCGCCTGGCAGACGCCAACGAGGTGTTGCGGGGGCGGGTGGTCAACAAACTGGGGACCGGCATCGCGGGGGTGTTCATCGAAGCCGAGTTGCTCGACACGGGACTGGTGCAGGTACTGACAGGTGTTACTGACACGGACGGGACGTTTGCCCTCGACGGCGCAGGCACAGGCACATATATGGTCCGTGCCCGCATGGATGGTGAGATACGGGCCACTGCCGCCAATGTCACTGCGCGCAAACCGGCCAATATCATGATTGAAAAAGAATCCGACGATTTGGATAGCGGAGTGACCTCTCTGTCACCAGTAACGCCATCCGGCCCTCGGCCCATGCCCCGAATTCCTGTACCGTCGGTTGAAAAATTTGGTTCAGGGGATTCTCTGGGCGTCACTGCGGGTGGTGGTTCGGGGATTATCGCGTCGACCCCGACATCTCCTGCATCCACCATACCACGCGCAACCTTGCCCTCGTTGAGCGAAGCCGGCAATGGCCCCGCGTTAAGCGAACCTGCGGATGGTTACACCACCGGCAGCAGTTATGGGGCATATGGTGATGTGGATGATTTGGTCGTTACCGGCCCACCTGCCGGTATTGGTATCGTGCCCATTACACTGAAACAGAAAAATAAACATGTTGTGGTTGCCGGTGTACAACCCGGTTCAATGGTTGCCGCCGCTGGCCTTCAGTCTGGCGCCAAAGTGCTCACCATTGACGGCAAAAGCATTGCCGGTGTCGCCATGGCCCGCCGCGCCCTCCAGGGCAGCATTGGCTCCGTTGTCATGATCGAAGTCGAACAGGACGGTGAACCCTTCAGCGTCGTTGTGCAAAGAGAGCGGAAGTAACGCCCGCCGCCTGGCACGCCCCCGATGATTATCAGGATCGTTGGGGAGTAATTTTCTGTAGTCTGCATCCAATCCGTTTTACAAACGCTCACTCAAATCGAGAATGACCTTGTCCCTGGGCGCAATGTAATCCTGGTGGAATATCTGTCCCTGAAAATGCGTACACACAACATGTATGTGAAACTGATACTCCCCGCATTGACCGAAGCACGGAGCGAATATTTTCGTTCCATTAAGTACTCGCTCTTTCCGCCGCTGGGTCTGGTAACGCTGGCGTCATACGTTCCCGACAGCTGGAATGTCAGCATTACAGACGAACATGTTGAAACGCTCGACACCAGCGACACGCCGGATATTGTTGGCATAGAAGTGTACATTACCGCCGCCAGACGGTCTTATGAGATCGCTGATGCGTACCGAAAAAAGGGATGCCATGTGGTGCTGGGCGGTCTGCACGTCACGGCGCTTCCCAAAGAAGCAATGGCTCACGCGGATACCATCATCACTGGCCCCGCAGAGGAGGCATGGCCACGATTTCTAAGCGATTTTAAAAATGGCGTCGCAGCGCCCCATTATCGCTCTGCCACGCGAACCCTTGAAGATTTGCCGCCACTCCGAAGAGAACTGATTAAACGATCGCTCTATCTTGTCCCCAATTCCCTGGTGACCTCAAGGGGATGCCCCCATCGATGCGATTTCTGTTATTCCACATCATTTTTTAAAGGTGGCCGCAGTTATTACTCAAGACGTGTGGATCAGGTGCTTGCTGAGATTGAAGGCATTCCCGGCAGGCACCTGTTTTTTTTGGATGATAACATCCTGGGGGATGAACGTTTTGCACTGGCCCTGTTTGAGGGGATGCGGGGCATGAACCGGGCGTGTCAGGGGGCGGCGACTCTTAAGTCACTTACCAATGCCCCATTGCTGGATGCGGCAGCCCGCGCCGGAATGCGTAGCCTGTTTATTGGCTTTGAAAGTCTGAATCGCGCCAGTCTGGAGCAGACCAATAAGCATCACAATGATCCTCGTGGATATAACCAAATTGTTCGGGCCGTTCACGACAGAGGCATCATGATTAACGGCAGCTTTGTATTTGGTCTGGAGCATGATCGACACGACGTGTTCGATGCCACCGTTGATTGGGCCATTCGCAGTGGTCTGGAAACGGCCACGTTTCATATTTTAACGCCATACCCGGGTACGCCACTGTTTCACCGAATGGAAAAAAACGGAAGACTGCTGCATCGCAACTGGGATCTTTACGATACCCGTCATGCGGTGACCCGGCACCCCCACATGTCTCAAGCAGAAATTGAGGCGGGGTACTGGCGTGCATACAGGCATTTTTATTCCGCACCAAATATTGTCAGGAGCAGTGCCTCACATTCGTCCCTCTCCCATATGCTCCGACATATGCTGTATACAATTGCCTGGAAAAAATGCGATCCCATTTGGCAGGCGATCATTCAGGCGCGGAAACTGCCTATTATGCACTCCTTGCTCGAAAGAGTACTCGGTTCCGCGCGGCGCTCCCAATGAAAATGTTCATGATGTGGACAGGTCTTTTTGCACACTTTTTATTGCGGAATGGTTATGGTGTGAGCGTGGAGGTGATCAAATGACACTGATGGAACTCTCGATGTACCCAATCGACAAAGGCGAAAGCCTGTCAAAATATGTGGCAAAGTTGCTTGATGTTATAAACGCCAGTGGACTTGCATATACCCTTGGCCCAATGGGAACAGTAATTGAAGGGGAATGGGACGAGGTAGTTGCGCTGCTTACACGTTGTCACGAAACGCTGACCCCCTTGTCCAACCGGATTATTGCCAATGTCAAATTCGACTCGCGAAAAGACGCAGTCAACAGGCTCGATGGCAAGGTAAACAGCGTAAAGGAAAAAATGAAAGGACCGACGCGACACCAGGCCGATTAGGATTGTGTCTGATTGTGTTTACAGACAGAACATGAAAGGCATCGATACAACGAAGAGTGCTGGCCGAAACAACCACAGTCCGAAGGGGTATTTAACCACCGTCGGGGCGACTATAGCCCTCTCAATTCTCTTGCGTCCTTAATCGCCGCAACGGCATCCTTGATGCTGGGCGCCATGTTGGTGGCGGCGTTATATTTTACACCACTGGTTTTAATGTAAATATTCGTGGTGGTATCCGGATGCACCCGGTAGCCAAACCGAATATATTCCTTGTTCACCTTTGCGCGGTATTCCCCCCATTCAGCCGCTATCCCGGAATCAACCTTAAACCCATCGAGGATCATGATGCAGTCCATTTTCCTGCCAAACGGCTTCATGTAGTCTTCCCACTCTTTGTACCAGACTTTGCAGTCGGCCTCGTCGACCACGCACCAATCCGGAAGGGCAATGATAATGTCATTTTCCGTGTCATGTTCAAACTTCATTTTTCCTGGCATGCAACACAATCCTTTCGCATTATCAAAAATGATACAGTTCGTAATATTATGAAAAATTCCTCTGATATTGCAACGTCTTTTTTCGGTCGGATTAATCTATTCATTTTGCATGCACCCATTATCTGCCGGATGGTACCTTTGCGATATCGATACGGATTCAGACACAGATGCGGATACAGCAACTGAAACCAGTGACGGCAACGAAATTTTTACCAACCCGCCTCTGAATCTGACGGTTCTGCAGGGCGCCGGCGCAGACATTTTTGGACGGGCCAATCCGCAGGAGTCCCCCAAATACGACATTGGTTTTACCCCCCAATGCCTCACCCATGCGCCGCCCACGGGACAGGACGTACAACCATGGTGGCAGTACTCCATTGACTAAGATTATTTAAAAAGCGTCGGCGGTATCGTGGGCTGCTTAAATCCCAGTATGAAATGAACTAAACGCTCTCGCGTCGGGCGAGGGATATAATTGATTCGATAAAGCCCAGGGTCACGTACATGAGCAACAGGCCGATCAATATGTAGGCGGGCGAATACCAAATCCACAGAATGCTGCTAACAATAACAACAGTGAGTATCGCCGCAGCGGAGAAAGGACTCTTGAGTTTGAAATCCTTAAATGACCGAAACCGCACGGTGCTGACCATCAGAAACGCGAGACCCACCATAAATACGCAGATAGCGGGATAGGCGATGCCGTTGACAGTAAATCCATGAGCGGTCAGCCAGGGCCATTGGCCGTCCTTCATGGCACGGGATGCCACCACAAAGGCAACAATAAACGCCGCAGCGACGGGAATGGGAAGCCCCAACATGTATTTACCCGGCTTCAGTTTCTTTTGTGCCGCACTGTGCGCAAGCACATTAAAACGCGCGAGACGCACAGCGCCCCCCAAAACATACAAAAATGCAGCCACCGCCCCCACGAAGCCGGCCGCTTCAAGAGACCAGCGATAGGCGATAACAGCCGGCGCAATTCCAAACGAGATCAGGTCAGCAAGCGAATCGAACTCCACACCAAAAGCGCTCTGCGTCCGAGTCATGCGTGCAACGCGACCGTCGAACAAATCAAACAGAAAGGAATAAAAAAGTAACAGAGATGATTTGTACACATCGTCATTGGTCACTTCACTTGAAGCACACCGAATGATTGCATAGACGCCGCAGAAAAGGCTCGCTGCAGTAAAGAGGTTGGGAAGTATAAATAGTGTCTTTTTTAAATTCATACCAAATTACCCAAATGCAACCCAACGCTTCCCTCTCATGCAGACAGCGCTTCTATTGCATTTGGCAAAATCATCGCCTTGTATCATTGCTCAGAAATAAAAGAAACTGATTCATCGTAAAATTGTCCGGCGTCTTGACAAGTGCCCTTTTTAAAACATCTATGGCTCGGTTGGATTCCTGCCCCTCGTAATAAACCAGCGCAGATGCTATCTGATGGTTGAAATCGGGGTCCAGTCGCCGGATCTGCGCAATTGCCCGCAACCGCATCTCCATTGCCGAAGGTTTGCCAAAGCGAAGCTGGTAAGCGGCATCTGCCAATGACTCGATTTCGAGAAACTGATACCGAAATGGCAGTTCCCCTAAAACGCGCCAGCGTTTCCGAAACAGAATCTGAGGCACGTAAGGGGCCACCCGCAGCTGCCCGTCAGGTCGAATGAGTCCAATTTGAACGCTCTCCTTGAAAAAATTACCACTGAGGGCGATTAACTCCTGATAATTGTGATTTCTTTCGGCGGTTACCCGCTCCAGTCCCATCCGTTGGACATCAGTTAAAACCTTTTGCAGCTGTCCCTCAAATTTCAGGGCCAGATAGTCGCCCAACAGAAGATAACGTTCTTTTTGGGCGGTCTGTGGAATCTCCGACTTCTCCACAAATATCCGGTGAAGAAATTCAATGGTTTTGGCATCGTCGAACCTGGCTTCGGCGATATTCAGTTTTTTGTAAGCATTGATCAGGTTTTGCTGCCACCTTTCGACTGTCACCGCCCCGGCACGTTTTTTAAAACGGTTCACCGCAAACGCCATTTGGGTTCGATCGATTTTCACCTCAGGCATGGGGGGCAATGCGCCGTTCCTGGGACTTGCCAGAAAAAAGATGCCGACAAACGTTGCTGCCACAGCTACAACAAGGAGCATCCATTTCAGACGAACATTTTTTTTTGGACCGGCGCCTTCACTCATTTTTTCCATGGATTCACACCAGCAGTCTGTTTTGCTATAGGCATATAAATCTCACTGTGTTAAATTTAAAAGCAGACATGGTGTCACTGTACATGAATTCAGATTGCATCGCAAACAACAACTATCGCCTCTCTTTTCACGGTGGAATATGACACAAAAACGTAAATATGCGCGAGTTGAATTTGAAACGGAAATTACCATTGAATTTGGCGGGCAAAGACTGGCGGGAACAACCATCAATCTGAGCCAGGGGGGCGCACTGCTGCAGACCAATGCACCATTGGAATTTGGCCAGAAGCTCTCCCTGTTCATCAATTTGCCGAAGATCAAGGAAACCTGCGTGATTCCAAGCGTTGTCCGCTGGAGCAAAGATGCCAGTGTGGGGGTTCAATTCGAAGCCCTGCGCGCCATCGAAGTATGGGGCATCAACCAGCTAATCAGCGCTCACAAATAAGCGCCTGCCGTTTTCCCGGAAAGTGTTGTTGCCTGCAGGCTACTTCAGCAGCCAGTCCAGATTCTGCTGCTCCCAAAGACGCGCCGCCTCGTACTGCGGGTATGCGCGCTCAAGTGCTCTGAATTTTTCGGTATGATAGCGTTTGCGCGATCCGCTCTTTTCCACGGGCAGGATATGATGCAGCAACTCATGATACACAACCCAATCGATGATATACGCAGGCACTTTATTTGAATCCAGGACCGGGTTGACGCGAATGGTGGTGTCTTCGAAACAGTATGTCGCCAGCGCACGACTGCGGGTTCGGGTACGGCGACCGCGCCGTTTTCGAAGTCTCCCCCAACCAATATGCACCCCATCAGTGGCGCCGGCAAAATATCGTTCAGACACTCGGGCCAACACTTCATTCAGGTCGAAATGTTCCCCTTCAGGATACACGGGCTGTCGCCGCGGTTTGGTTCGGCTGCGAATCTGTGTCTGATTGGATTTGATGAACTCATCAAGTTTTTTTGACGCGCGAATGGACGGTATCCCACGTATAAAAACCGACAGCGCCTTCAGCACGATGTCATCCGCATGCTGAAACATTTTGTGCAAACGAACATTCAAAACGCCGGACCTTCGCTTGAAAGAAATCATGGTGGTGCGATTATCGGTAAAAATAACCGATACATCGTCCTGAAGCACCATTGACAGAAACGATGAGACTCGCTTTTGATGCACCGCTGCAACATCCTGCGCATTGAGTTCATGATGACTGCGATTCAAACATTTCCGAGTCATACTAAAGTCAAATGCCAATTGTCGTGTTGCATTGGGAAACATAGACCGAACGTATAGCGTCGTCGCATGCCTGTCAAGAATCGTCCGCGCAACAAAAACGGTATTGTTTTTTCCCGCTGGATGTCCGGTAAAACCTGTGCTCTAATGCGCGCCATGCGCGAAAAATATTTTCTGTCAGACTTTCATCAACTCATGTCGTTTGATTTGTATACAATTTCCGGGACGCCGATAACTGTTGGTCGACTGCTGGTGTCGCTCCTCGCTCTGTTGGTCGCCTGGCTCATTTCACTGCTTGCCCGACGGTCAATTGCCCGCATCATGAAACGGAAAGGTGTTAAAAACGAACAAACGGTGAAGACAACCTGCAGTTTTGTCCACTGGTTTATCCTCATTGGCGGGTGTGTTGTGGCACTGAAAATTGCGGGGATTGATTTGTCGACGCTTTTTGCGGCAGGTGCAGTGCTGACAGTGGGCCTCGGCTTTGCCATGCAAAACATTGCTCAGAATTTTGTTTCCGGCGTCATCTTATTCGCAGAGCGATCCATTCAGCCGGGTGACATTCTGAGTGTGGATGGCACTGTGGTAAAAATCCTGAAGATTGGCATTCGGTCCACCCTCGCCATCACGCGCAACATGGAAGAGATGATTATTCCAAATTCAAATCTCGTTCAGGGAACTGTTACCAACTACACCATGAGCGACACCAAACATTTACTCGGCACCTTTGTTGGGGTTACGTACGATAGCGACATGAAAAAAGTAAAGGAAGTGCTGCAGGAGGTCGCAGAATCGATGCCATGGCGGGTTGAAGATGGCCGTGCCAGTGTGCTCATGCGCGATTTTGGGGATTCAGCAGTCAACTTCAGTGTGTTTGTGGAAGTCACCGACCCGTGGCGAAGCCGAGTGCTTGCCAGCGAACTGAACGAAGCGATCTGGTGGGCGCTTAAAGCAAACAACATTGTTATCGCCTTTCCACAGCTGGATGTACACTTTGATAAGGCATTTTATGAAAAGCGGTAGCCCGAAGGGATGGATGCCCGCCCCCCCTTTTACTCTGCAAATCGCTTCCCAAATTTTCGTCTGAGTCTTTTTAGGCGGTTCTTCCTGCGGATAATCGCACCATTGGGATCTTGATTTTCCGCCTCAATCTCCTGCAGCAGCGACAGCCTGTTCGGAACATGTTCGGGGTGACCTTTTCTAAGGGTCATATAGATTTCCCCGGTATGGGACGGCTCTGGAAAATCATATTCACAGACAGATATATACCCGAGCTGGTACAGGTCGTGAATAATGAGCCGAAACGACGACGGTGTAAAACACCAGGCATGCGCGTCCACGTATACCCCGTTTGCCGCTCGGGCAATTTGCGGTTTGGCCTGCTCGGGCGTATGGATAAATGCATACGACCCCGGCGCCATTGGATACCAGGAATGCCTGGCTTCGAGAGAAACAGTGTTGAGCAGAAACTCGGCGATTGTCCCGGGAGAATGTACTGTTCGATTTTGAAGGTGGCTGTCTATTATCTGTCCCAGACCGGAGGACGGACGAAAATGATCGAAGCAAAACCGTTTATCCGGCACTGAAAGGGAGATAATGCCATTATCTGTCAGAATTTCCGCGCAGTTATTCAAAAAACCAATCAAATCAGGGACATGTTCAACCACGTGGGTGGCAATAATCCAGTGGTAGTGGTTGGTGTGTCCTGTAAGCTCGGCATACCGCTCACCGGCCCAGACAAAATCAACTTCCTCAATTTTGTCGAGGTCAATATTGTGATGTCGATATTTCTGCACCAGGTCAGCCCGGCTCAGGTGATCAATAATGTGAACCTGGTATCCATCACGTTTGGGCGCCTTGGGATTGTGAATGGGACCAATTTCCACACCCGGTTTTGACTTGTCCACGTGTTTAAGGATTTTTTTCAGGCGAGCCGGCTGCCGTATTGCCTCTTTTTGCATGAACAGCGTTTTACATTAAAAGCGGCTGATTATTCCAGCACGATTTTGGGGTGTTTAATCTCAAAACATTCATTTTCAGGGGCAACCCACTTTATCACGTTGTACCAGAATTGAGGCACCTGGAAGCGATTGTCGGGTGAAAGCCAGTATTCGTTTTCCATGTCGTAACAATCCTGGTACGGCAACTGCTCCGGATCGTCAGTGTAAGTGTCAAAGTATTCCTCGGGATCCACCGTTTCTTCCCAGAGTTTTGAAAACAGCGGCCATTCGTCGGCAATGGCCACCACTCGCCCCTCGCCAATATCACGGGCCACAATCAAATTGCCTTCATCAGATTGTGCAACAATCTGCGCATCCGCTGGCGCGTTGATGCTGGAACCGTTCAACGCACCGATAGAGGTGACATTGGTGGATATTTCATGGTCAGGATCAAACCCCTCCAGCGGATTTGCCATTCCCCAGCAGTAACAAAGGTTATCCGGACAGGTGGTGAGAATCTGATCGTTGTTATAACTGATGCCGGTAGCCGGTTCGAGAATGCTGTTAATGGCGGCCACTTCCTCCGGGGTGCGAATCCCGTTAAATCCCGTGACACTAATCACCCCGCCCCCCGCTTCTATCCAGTCATTAAGAACTTCAGCCTCCTTTGCATTGTACTGCCACCAGTTGGTGTGCAGCTCCGACGCCTGATATAGAAAAAGCAAAAAGTCAAAGTTGCTGAGAAAGTCGGTGGTGATTTCCGGTTTGTTGGGGTCATTCAGGTTGACCATGGTCACCACCGCGGAACTGTCGTTGTTCAGCCAGTCCACAAAATACGTCACGTCACTGTCTTCCTTGTTCGCGGAGCTGTCAAAAATACCAATAACGCCCAACCGCAGACAATAGCACGTTTCAGGGTGATCTTCGCCATCGGGGCATACGGTATGTATCAGGTTGGGATCTTCGGTGTCAGTATCTGAATCCGTGTCGGCGTCACTGTCCGAATCAGAATCAGAATCGGAATCAGAATCAGAATCAGAATCAGAGTCGGAATCCGTGTCGGCATCGGAATCAGAATCCGAGTCGGAATCCGTGTCGGCATCGGAATCGCTGTCCGCATCGCTGTCTGTATCCGAATCAGAGTCCGTATCACTGTCGCCATCACTGTCCGTATCGGCATCCGTGTCGCTGTCTGCATCACTGTCGCTGTCTGTATCGGCGTCCGCGTCACTGTCCGCGTCAGAATCGCCGTCTGCATCGGCATCGCCACTGTTCCCTGAGCGACTGCCGTCGTCCCCATTGCTGCACGCAAATGAACCCAATGAGATTATCAGAATAAAAAATATAAGGTACCTAATCATAATGGAAGCGCCTCCTGAAGTGGCCTGTTGGCCAGCACACAAAATCGCCTTTATAGCACATGCAACGAAATTTCACATGCCTCGTTAACCATCAGACGTCTGTTTAAGAATGAATTACGAATTCAATCAAAGCGTTTCATAAGATATCGGCTTGAAATCATTCAACTTCAATGAGCGGATGATCGATATGAAAACATTCATTTTCCGGTGAGGCCCAATCAATCACGTTGTACCAAAACTGCGGCACCTGAAATTTTCTGTCCACCGACAGCCAATACTCATTTTCCGAATCGTAGCAGTCCTGATACTGCCATGTCGTTTCATCCGGGTTATAGCCAGGCATCGTGGACGGATCTGTCTGATCTTCCCACAACTGTGAAAACAATGGCCACTCGTCGGCAATGGCAACAGCGCGCCCTTCTCCGATTTCCACTGCGACGACCAGGTTGCCCTCAGATGACTTGGCTACAATTTCCGCGTTTGCCGGCGCGGATATACTGGATCCGATAAGTGCCCCCACTGAACTGACTTTATGTGAAATGGGGTGATCCGGATCGAAACCATCCAATTCGGGGACATTGCCCCAGCAGTAGCACTTATTTGAAGCACATTGACTCAAAATCTGATCATTATTGTAACTGATACCCGTGGCCGGTTTCAAAATGCTGTTGATGGCGGCCACCTCGTCACCGGTGCGTTGTCCATTGAATCCGGTAACAGTCACAATGCCTCCCCCTGCCTCTATCCATTTTTTTAATGCCGCCGCCTCCGAGGCACTGTAAGTCCACCAGTCTGAATGCAGGCCTGATGCCTGATACAGAAAGAGCAGCATATCGTAATCGTCAAGGAAATCCGCGTCGATAGTGGGTTTGGCATTACTGGACGCGTTTACCATTCGAACAATGGCTGAGCTGTCATTATTTAACCAGTCCACAAACTGCGACACATCTTTGTCGTCATCGTTGGCTGTACTGTCAAAAATTCCCACCACGCCAATACGCAGGCAAAAACAGGTTTCAGGATGATTTGCGCCATCGGGACAAACCGTTTCAAGTAATCCATCGCTGTCTGCGTCTCCGACGTAGTCATCCCAGCTTATGTCGGCATCACCGTCTGAATCACTGTCCGCATCGCCATCTGACCCATTTGTCCCCCCCGGTTTGTCCATTTTGTCGTCGGAACAGCCCACAAGGCCCATTAAAGTCATCAGAAAGAAAATTATCCACCTCTGTTTAATCATAAAAAGCACCTCCAGGGACACTAAGTTGAAACGGTTAATCTCATAACAATCTGCTTCGTGTCATACCGGCGCCAAAAAAGGTCATCAAACGACAGACACAAAAACAGTATATGCAAACAATTACACGCCTGCATCAGTAAATGCCGTTTTATTTATCCTGAAATTAATTACAACGGGATTTTATACACGGAATCGTTTTACGCGCATCTCGTCAATGCCCGGCACCAGTTCCCTGACCAGTTTTTTATCGTTGCCGCTTTGTGGCCGAATTGGTGTACGCAATGCCAGCGCCACATATTCGTAATAATTGGGCGCCGGCTTCTTCAATTGTGTGATTCGGCAACTGCCGGAATATACTGTGCATAAATCGCGATATCGGTTCAATTGATGCCTGTTCTTTGGCAGCAAGGCCGCAGCATCCAATACCAGCTGCCCCAGCCAGAGTTCACCCGAATTGAAAAATGCGGTTGCGGCAGCTTCATAAACGCCATAATCCCAGGGATGATTTTCAATCAGTCGCGCCACTAAAACTGTGCCATCGCTCGTTTTCCCCCTCAGAAGCAGCTGTTCCGCATGTAACAGCAGCATATGCACCAACCCCTCAGGCGTTCCTTTTTTCAATTCAAATGCCAGCGCCATACGCTGAAGCGCCGTCATGACCGTATCGTCTTTCACCCTTGCAAACCGAATCATGTCATTAAACAGCCACGAGTAATTTAACAGTACCGTTCCATCCCTGTTGCGGATGAGCTGCCAGTAGATGTCACACATTTTTTCCCAACTTTGTGATGAATCCATGCCAATTGCCGTCTCGCTGTCCCGTTCTTCAAGCACCCCTGCAAACGTGGCCAGTGCAAAATCATTTAAACCGTCCGGTTTCTGCCCCTGCAGCGTTCGAGTATCGGCGTAAAGCCATTTGTCCGCGAGAACTGCCGCAGCCCTGACATCCTGAACGGCGGCCAGCATCCATCTTTCACCGTACAATCGTCGCAGCGATACCGCCTTCCCGATTCCGGCCTGCCAAAGGATCAGTGCTTCCATTTCAGCTGGCGACAGGCGACAGTACTGTGGCAGAATACATAAAAGGGACGAAATGTTTCCCGCATCGTGTTCATTAAAAAGCGTTTCCATTTTTCCTCCACAGGTCCCAATGTGTCGTTGGCGACACCCCAAAAAAGGGCCCGTGCCTGCTTCTCGTTCGAATAAAGGAGTTGTTGCAAAAAAAAATGAAAAAAATGCGTGCCCCAAAGACTTGAGTGGCGAAGCCCCGATGCGCACCCTAACCGATGGCCATTCGGCCAATCAATTCGCGATGCTGAGGATACTGTTCAGCCAGCTGGTTTGCGTCGGCCAATTCAAAGTCATCAAAATCAAATCCAGGAGCCACCGTGCAGCTGCATAGCCCAAACGAAGCCTTGTCAGCAATCTCAGCGGCAAACCAGAATCCTGCAGGCACAATCACCTGAAACGCATCGCCAGCTTCAATCTGCGCACCCAGACGACACGATGTCAGCGTTCCGCTGGTGTCAATCATATGGACAATTATGGTGCTGCCTGTGTGAAAATGCCACAGCTCGTCTGAACGAATACGATGAAATGCCGAACACTGCATGCCTGCCAGCAAGAAATAGATCGCAGTGGATGCGTTGCGATTTCCCGAAAATGGTGCTTCAGGACCGAAACGCGGAATTTGCAAGTCACTGCGATACGTTTCGCGATAGTACCCCCCTTCGGGATGGGCCGTCAGATTCAATTGCTCAATCCAATACTGTGCATTCTTTAAACTCATGATACTCTGTCTATCACGATTTTGAACTTTCACTGAGAAAAACACTCTGATAGATACGCGCCATGCGAAGGAAGCCCAAAAAAAAAATAATTCTGGCAGCCGTTGCGGCAAGCGTACTGGCGGTGTTGTGGCTTCTTAGCATGCGTCATCTCGATTTCGCCACAGTTCAGCGGTTCACTCGCCAGATTCAGTCCGCTGCCACAGCGCACATTGCAATTACTTTCGTTTCGTTAATGGCCATACAGGCCTTGGGCATGTTTTTCACTCTGCCGACCAAAGCCATTTTCAACCTGGTTGGTGGCGCATTGCTGGGGGTCATTCCCGGTGCAATCATGACCTTGCTGGGAACCCTTCTCGGCACATCCGGGCTATTCTTTGCGACACAAAAAATAGTTCACCCAAACACGCTGGACAAGTTGCCCTCCGCATTAAAAAAATTCGAACAGAGACTCCAGACTCGTCCCAGCGTAACAGTGGCCAGTCTGCGGATGATACTGGCCCTGCCCTATGGCGCCATCACCATTTTTTGCGCGGTAATGCGAATTCCATTTCGTTCCTTCTTCATCGGATCGCTGCTTGGCGACACCCCTGTTGTTCTCCTCTATGCGGCCGCGGGCCTGAAACTGGCTGAGCTGGCCGGCACCAACGAGGCCCTCTCTGTCCAGACCGTTGTGCTTCTGTCACTGGCGGGAATAGGACTGCTGGCCGGAACCCTTTGGCCATCGAAAAAAAGCAAAGGCAAATCACTGCAACCGTCGGAATCTGAAGACTGAACGGTGTAAAGGCGCTCACTGCCTCGTCGCCCAAACCGTGACAGTTACTCGCTCCCCAGGTACTCCCGCAATACAGCTGCCGAACCTTCGGGCGTATCCTGGCACACCCACAACCCCAGTTGTTCCATGCCGCCCGTTTCCTGGGTATACGGCAAAAACTCCACATATATCCCCGCCCCAGGCCCTGTATGAAACAGAATATTATAGGCCACATCCCGCCCCATGGCCGGCATCAGTCGGTGATAGGTGCGCACCATGCGCGACACGCCTTCCACCAGACTGCGACATTCCGCGTCGCTCAGATCGGCCAGCAGCGTTTTGGAGTCATCTTTGACAAACAGCATCGCTCCCATGGGACGACGCATAAAATAGGGCACTGCCACTGACACTTCCTTTAAATCGAGCAGCTGGAGCGACTCGGGCGTCGCCTGCTGCATATGCCTCGAGAATGTCAGTCCATGCCGCTTTTTAAACTGCCAGTTTTCATAGGCTGATTTGCTCATGACATTCGAATGCGTAATCTGCTGATGCCCATGCACAAGAGATCCCCCCACCTGCGCACCGTAGTTTTTCATCATTAAAACGAATCCGTAGGCATCCGCTGCGCCGTACCACTGACGGGTTGACGGCATGGACTGGGCTGAAGCGCGTAACAGATGTTTTTCGAATGCCGCGAGGCGATTGACTACAACCACCAAATCGGACACATCCATATTGAACCAATCGTGCGCATGAATTGACGACGTCCATTGCAGGTAGTGGTTCCCCACCGGCTTTCCCGCATTAATCGGAAGCACCTCATTGGGGGTAATGGGCCCGTCCACGACGTCGTCAGCGTTGTAAAAACAGGGAAACATGTTCTTATTTATAAAAGTGAACCCAGCCGTCAATGGCGCCACGTCAATGGGGCGCGTGGTGTTGCCATCGCAAATGGGACAGGGCTTCGCTGACGCTTCCTGAGAGGGAGGGGCACTGCTGCGATTGTCATGCGGCCGCTTGCTGCGTGCTGCGTTGTAAATGGTCATCCGCTGGTTTCGGGGATCGGTCCGGCAGATTCCATCCGGCGCAAATTGCGCAATACCTGGCTCATTCCGCACCCATGAGACCAGTTCGGCATAATTCGCAGTAGTGACATCTTCACATTGAATCAGCTTTTCCAGGTTTTCTTTCGACAGTTGCTGCATAAGTACTCCATATCGATTATCGGTAGCCAGGTGTCTGCAATTTCGGATGGCCACAGGGGTCGCCCTGTCAGTGTAATACCAAAAAATTTATGAAAGAAGCAAACCAGGGAAAGAATTATTGACCCAACGAGCTGTTTAACAACCTATTTAAGGAAATCCAGAACAATTCGAAGGATGCGACGAACCGGCTCTGCGGCGCCCCAGAGAAGCTGATCTCCGACTGTGTAGACATTCAGATACTCGGGGCCGAGATTCATCTTGCGCACCCGTCCCACCGGAACTGTCAGCGTACCGGTAACGGCAGCGGGCGTCAGTTCGGAGATGGTGGCCTCTTTGGTGTTGGGGACCAGTTTCACCCACTCGTTGTCATTGGCAATGATGGATTCAAGCTCGGAAATCGGCACATCCTTTTTGAGCTTGATTGTGAGCCCCTGGCTATGACAGCGCATTGCCCCTATCCGCACACAGGTGCCATCCACGGGAATGGTGGCCGCAGTGCCCAGAATTTTGTTGGTTTCAGCGATGCCTTTCCACTCTTCGCGGCTCTGTCCATTTTCCAGTGCGGAATCAATCCATGGCAGCACGCTGCCCGCCAATGGCGCACCAAATCGCTCGATTGGAAAATCGGGGCCATTCATGGTGGCCAGTACCGTCTTATCGAGCTCCAGCGCTGAAGAGGACGGTTGGGTCAGTTCCCCTGCGCAATCACCGATGACCGCCATCTGCTTTACAAGTTCGCGCATATTCTGCGCACCGGCACCGGACGCTGCCTGATAGGTCATGGAGGTGACCCATTCCACCAGGTTGGCCTTGAAAAGACCGCCAATCGCCATCAGCATCAGACTCACTGTGCAGTTACCGCCGATGTAGTTTTTGATTCCGCTTTTCAGGGCATTATCTATTACCGGTCGATTAACCGGGTCCAGAACGATAATGGCGTCGTCGTTCATACGCAACGCGCTGGCCGCGTCTATCCAATAGCCATCCCAACCCGCTGCCCGCAATCTGGGCACAACATCCTTCGTGTAATCCCCCCCTTGACAGGTAACGATGATGTCGAGTTGTTTCAGTTCTGCTATATCAGACGCATCTTTCAGAGTGGTCGATTTGCCTTTTAATTCCGGTCCGGGCTGACCGGTCTGAGAGGTGGAAAAAAAGAACGGCTCGAAATGGTCAAAATCGTTCTCGCTGATCATTCTGTCCATCAACACTGAACCGACCATACCGCGCCAACCAACGATACCCACTTTTTTCATAACTGATTCTCCTTAAAATTCATATCAAATGTCCACAATAGAGATACAAATGTATCTACCTCGCAACCTTCATATGCAATTTTTTACTGCGGACGCAAGTCTTTTCGACAATTTATCCTATTTATTTTTGTTCAATGCGCTGTTTTTGCGTGAAAACCGCAATCAAAACTTGGGTTTTCGTCGCCGCCGATGTAAAAGAACGCGGAAATCAGCGACCGGTGACATTATACCGGCATTTATGTGGGAGAAATTCATATGGGTGAGAAAATTAACAAATCGACCGAACCGGATTTGATGCAAAAGATAGTTGGCCTCTGCAAACGCCGGGGGTTCGTGTTTCAGTCCTCTGAGATATATGGCGGTTTAAAGTCAGCATATGACTATGGTCCATTGGGTGTGGAACTCAAGCGCAATGTCATGGCCGAGTGGTGGCGTTCCATGGTGCACGAGCGCGAAGATGTGGTCGGACTCGATGCGTCCATTATCATGTCCCCCAGGGTTTGGCAGGCATCGGGACACGTGGGTGGGTTTTCCGACCCGCTCGTGGACTGCAAGGATTGCAAAACCCGCTTTCGCGCCGATAAGGCTCCGGTTGTTGAAAAAGGATCAGAAGTCCAATATCGGACGCAGGGAAAGACCATCACCGCTGTCGCCAATCAGCCGTATGTATGCCCTGAATGCGGGTCGCCCAATTTGTCAGAGGAACGGGAGTTCAATCTGCTGTTTAAGACCAATCTGGGCCCGGTGGACACCGGCGATTCAACGGTGTATCTGCGACCTGAAACCGCCCAGGCAATGTTTGTCAATTTTCTGAATGTGCAGTCCACCTATCGCCTGAAACCCCCATTTGGCATTGCCCAGCAGGGCAAATCATTCCGCAATGAAATTACCGTGGAGCACTTCATTTTCCGTTCATGTGAATTCGAACAAATGGAAATGGAGTACTTTTGCCCGCCAGAAGAAGCGCCCCAATGGCTGGACTACTGGAAACAGGAACGGTTTAACTGGTATGTGAACCTGGGATGCAAAAAGGAAAATCTGCGTCTGCGCGCTCATGACGACGACGAGCTCGCCCATTATGCGGATGGCTGTTATGATGTTGAGTATAAATATCCCTGGGGCTGGGATGAGCTGGAAGGCATCGCCAACCGCACGGATTACGACCTGCGCAAACATCAGGAAGCGTCGGGAAAAAAACTCACGTATTTCGATCCGACGCGGCCCAATCCGGAAACAGGGAAACCTGGCGTCCATTATCTGCCATACGTCATTGAGCCTGCAGCCGGTGCCACCCGAACCGTTTTGATGTTTCTGCTTGATGCATACGATGAAGAAGCCCCAAGCGAAGGACGTAAAGAAGGGCGCGTTGTGCTCAGGCTTCACCCCCGTCTTGCCCCAATCAAAGTGGCAGTGCTGCCGCTGGTCAAAAAAGATGACTGGCTCACCGGCAAAGCCAGAGGCATTGTAAAGGATTTTCTGAGAAACGGCATCAATGCATTCTACGACGAGAAAGATGCCATTGGGCGCCGCTACGCCCGTCAGGACGAAGCAGGCACACCGTTCTGCATTACCGTGGATGGACAGACCAAAGAAGATGGGACTGTGACGATCCGGTATCGGGACGACATGCGTCAGGACCGCATTCGGCTCGAGGAGGCCGTCGAAATCGTTACCAAAAAGATTCGCGAGTAATTCCCCATTCGTTTTGGCCCGCATCCCCTTTCCTGATCAGATCCAGTGAGAATTGGTTTTGGGCATCAACTTTCTGGTACAGTCAATCCTGTTGTGCTTGCCATAAATGGCAAGCGCAATTTTAAAGGGACTGAATCATCGCTTTCATAAATGCAATTTCCGGTTCTGAAAATGAAATCAATATCCTGATTTTCATATTATTTTTAGGGAGTTACCCACCGTTTTTTGCATTGCATTCCATATTCCTGTATCATAATATCGCCGATGCCGGGGGGCAAAGGATGACACAACGGTGAACAGTAGAACCGAACGAAGATCAAGCGAACGTTGTATCGCCAATTGCCAATGCTGGATTGAACAGGAAAGCATTACACTTTTTGGGACGGTAACAAACCTGAGTCCGAACGGTTTGTTTCTCCAAACTCTGCCAATTCTCGAGACAGGTACCGAAATCGATATTCGAATTAGCATTCAGGACGCTGGAGATCTGCTCGCCAGAGGCCGTGTCGCGTGGAAAAGCAATGCACATAACAATGGCAATAGCGATGGGCCAGGGCATTACGGAAATGCACCAGGACTGGGAATTGAGTTTAAACAAATAAAAAAAGGCAGTGAGCTTCTGCCGGATTACATATCCAGAAGGCCCACTGCCTCAATACCGCCGGAAAAAAAACTGTAGTCCTTCCAATTAAACCAAATAGGACAAAAACACCTGGAAAAAGCCACTTCTTTGTGTATAGTCTCGTGGCGCTCAGCCACATTTGCGGCTATATGGGGGAAATTGTTGAAAAATGTTTACCGGACTCATACAGTGTGTTGGCAAAGTTAATCTATTTACCCCCCGCGGCTCGGAAGCGACTTTGTCGATTGCGTCTGGCTATACCACATTTGAGCACGGTGAGAGCATTGCCATTAATGGCACCTGCCTTTCCGTATCTTCATTCAAGGGAAACACGTTCACCGTGTTTGCATCGGCGGAAACCCTGCGTATATCAGGTATCGGACGGCTGCGTCCAGGCGCCTCGGTGAATCTGGAAAAAGCGCTCACCCTGAGCACACCACTGGGTGGGCATCTGGTGACCGGACATGTGGATACGCGAGTCCGACTGTTGGAACGCATTGGCGAAACCGAGGCGGCACGCTTTCGTTTTGAGCTGCCGGAATCCGGCACGCTGAGGCATCAAATCGCGTCCAAGGGATCGGTTGCCATAGACGGCGTGAGTCTTACGGTGAACCAGGTGACGGATACATTTTTTGAGGTGATGATTATTCCGGTTACTTTACAGCATACGACCTTACAAACATTGGAAGTTGGCATGCCGGTAAATCTTGAAACAGACATTTTGGCCAAGTACGTATCCAGAAGACTGGAAGGCGGGGACACATCGCATCGAAATGATGGCATTTCCATGGAAATGCTGATGCAGAACGGGTTTATGAGGTAACTGAATTGATAGAGCAGCAACAGGCGATTGCCCGCGTGCAAAAAGCGATAGAAGAAATCAAAGCCGGTCGGATGGTAATCCTGGTCGACGATGAGGACAGGGAGAATGAAGGCGATCTGACAATGGCAGCAGAGTTGGTCAAGCCGGAAGATATAACCTTCATGGCAACCAAAGGCTGCGGTCTCATTTGTGTCACGCTCGCCCCACAGCAGGTGGACAGGCTGCAACTGCCAATGATGGTAACCACCAATCAAACATCATTGGGCACAGCGTTTACCGTATCTGTGGAAGCCGCATCGGGGGTGAGCACGGGAATCAGCGCCTCAGACCGGGCACATACCATTAAAGTCTGCGCGGCCCCCTCTTCCGGCCCCGGCGACCTGATCAGTCCCGGCCATGTATTTCCGCTGCGCGCAATGCCTGGGGGAGTGCTGCAGCGGACTGGGCAAACCGAAGGTTCTGTTGATCTGGCGCGTCTGGCAGGGCTGGAACCAGCAGGCGTCATATGCGAGATCATGAAAGCGGACGGCACCATGGCCAGAATGGACGATTTGCGCAATTTCGCCGATGAGCACAATCTGGTCATACTCAGTATTGCTGACCTCATTGAATATCGACTGCAACACGACCGTTTGGTGGAACCGGCAGGTCGTTTTCAGGTTGAATTGGGTTCTACCCAAAAAGCCGTGTTCACAGCCCACGTTTACGAAGCGCTGCCTGGCATCATGCGCCACGAATATGTGGCTCTTTCTCTGGGGCCGATAGACGATGGTGAACCAGTGCCGATTCGCGCCCATGTTTCGAACGTTACCGATGATATTTTTGGCGCTGTCACACGTCCCACCAGCCCGTCAATGCAGGCGCTGGTGGATGCCATCATCCGGAGAGGACGAGGCGTTATCCTCTTTCTGCCGTCCCGTGAAAGCATTAAAGCCCAACTGGAGCAGGCGCTCACGCCAGGACGACAATTTCAAAACGACATAATCATTCGTGAGTATGGCATTGGCGCCCAGATCCTTCTCGATCTCGGTGTCCGCAAATTGCAGGTCATCTCCAACAATCCCCACCGTTTGGTCGGTCTGAATGCCTGGGGATTTGAATCCGCGACGCAAATTTCTCTTGAGGAGGTAAATAATAATGAGTGACTATACATCCCCTGGACCTAAAATAATTGAAGGAAACCTGGACGCAACTGGCAAACGGTTTGCAATCATCGTATCGAGATTCAACCATTTTATTGTCGACAGGCTTTTGGAAGGATGCCTCGATACATTGCGCAGACACGGTTGCGATATAAGTCAGTGCACATTGTACCGTGCCCCGGGCGCTTTCGAAATTCCGCATGTGGCCAGGCGTGTTGCCAAGTCAACTGATTCAGACGGGATCATCGCCCTTGGCGCGGTCATCAGAGGTGCCACACCACATTTCGACTACATCAGCGCAGAAGTCACCAAAGGACTTGCGCAGGTGGCGATGGATTCTGTTAAACCGGTGACATATGGGGTTCTCACCACTGACACCATTGAGCAGGCTATTGAGCGCGCAGGCACAAAAGCCGGCAACAAAGGTGCCGATGCTGCAATCGCTGCCATTGAAATGGCGAACCTGTCGGAGAAGTTGTAATATGGCCACACGCCGCCGCGCACGGGAAGCAATCCTGCAGATGCTGTTTCAACTTGAAGCAACTGGTGAATCGCCCCTCGAAGTTGTACGCCTTTATCGCGCCAGCTTCTCGGAAGGACCGATACCGGACGATTTCAGCATACAACTGTTCAAACAAATTGCCGATACAGTGGCACATATTGATGGCATCATTGTGTCGGCAAGTGACAACTGGCGCCTAGAGCGAATGAGCCGTGTGGATCGAAATATTTTACGCATCGGCGTATACGAGCTGAAAAACAACGTCCCCGAAACGCCTGTCAAGGTAGTCATAAATGAAGCGGTGGAACTCGCCAAGCGCTTCGGCGCTGAGGAATCTGCTGCGTTTGTAAATGGTGTGCTTGACAGAATAGCCAAAGATGCTGGTGTGACCAATTGACCAGTGTTCAGTATATCCCACCCCGCCTCGATGCCATACGCTTTGTCCCGGAGAGTGTCATCTGTTGCTTTCAGTTTCAGGAAAAAAAGCCTCTAAAAGGCATTGCCGGCCTGATTGACTGGCGAATGCTCGGATGTGTGTCCCGGTTACGCATCGCTGATACGTGGGAGGCAGGTTTCGGAGAACGACTGCTGGTCATGCCTGGCAACCGTCTGCCGGCGAGTTACATTGTTCTGTTTGGTTGTGGAAGAGAAGCGGATTTCACGGAAACGGTTTACACTGAATTACTGACTCAAATGATTGGCTGCGCCAGAGAAATGCGAGCCAGTCGCATCGTTCTCTCGCCCCCGGGCCGAAGCGAAGACCTGATTTCCGGAGAAGCCGCTATCCGACTGTTTTTTCAGAATTGCCCAGCCATTATGTGTAATGAATCAGAATTTTCTTTTACAATAATGGACAGTTTAGAGATACAATCTATAATAGAATCAGAGTCCGAACGACATCGACTGCGAACTGATCTGACCCCACTCAACACTGGCCGCACATTCACCAGTTGAACCGGATGCAGTGACAAATCCCCCCTGTCCCCTTCGCGTTCACTCAATCAATCGCAAAACGACGATTGGCTTTAATAAATTTAACCATTGATTCTGTTTTTTATATATGTATTTTATTAGCGGATTATTCGCGGAGAACCGCGCCTGCTGTGTAGAAAGGTGTCTTACTCTGCTACCCCCGAATGTTACTAGAATGGTGTGTTCACCAAGGAAATTTAGACTCGTATGAAATTTACCATTCCAACGACTGAGCGCGCTAAAGAGCTGGTGTCCAGAATGGACACCGACTCGTTGCTGAATCAAATCACCTGTCCACAGTTCTTTTCGCATACCCCATTGCCCAAACAGGATAATTTTGGCGCATTGTTTTTCCATGCGGCACCGAAGGATGCGTTAAAGGATCAAATTAAAAAATTCAAGTCCCAGTGCTCGTTTCCACCACTTATCACCACCGA
>JAFGWT010000300.1 GCA_016937015.1 Deltaproteobacteria bacterium
ATTGCCGCCCACGGACACCGCCTCCCGTTCAACCGTGCCCGACACGGTCACATCGTCCCCAATGCTGATGGCCTTGGACACGGTTTCATTGGCTTCAATCACTACCGGCGCACCCATTTCGACCCGCTCCACACCGCTGTCATCACCATCCCAATGCCGGTCCCGCTGGGTTTTCAGTTTATTTTTTAACCGCTTTTTCAAATCTTTCAGTTGCGAAACGTCGTCGATGACAATCTCTTTGGCGTCCGTATCCACGGGCTGTGGCGCCACGGCGTCAGCCACCTCCCCGGGTTGCGCTTTTTCCATTTGGGGCTCCGGCAACCGGGCCACCCGCAATACGCCGTCATCCAGCGTGGCCTGCAATCCCTTTTTCAAAAGCACTATCTCCAGCACTTTGCCGGCCGGTTTTTTCTGTGGCAACAACACCGTCACCGGTTGCGCCAGCAGTGCCTCATCCGCATCCAGAACCAGTCCCCACCGGGCCTTTTTGCAAATTTCCTTAAGGGCATCCGCGATGGGCACGTTGTCTGCCTGAAGGGAAATCTGCGGCGAATCCGCGCCAATGCCCAATACCGCAGACATGTTGTGGCCCTCGTCATTTGTGGACAGCTGCTGCGCGACTGATGTGACCGGCCAAAGCAGCAGACACAGAGCCAGCAGGACAGTGTTTTGAATTGAATTTGTTGTCATCGTATCCTCCCGTTCGCATCAGGAACGTATTATTCATCCAGCGGTCGTATGATGGATGTCCACCTGCCGAAACGCTTTTACCAGCACCGCCGCGCACATAAACATGATGATCCATAACCCCAGCATCAGGCCGGTGCCCAGTTCGGGCATCGACGACCACATCTCCAGCACGCACTGCAAGGTCAGGATGCCGATGCGCGACATCGCCGCCGCCAGTTTGGTCACCAGCGTAATGTGAAAAAGAATCAGCCACAGGGCAGCGGCCGCCACGGAAATCATGGCACCCACCGCGACCCCCAGGGCCAGCCCGCTTTTTTTGTGCGCTGCCGCCAACTCGGTGGCCGTGTCGAATTTTGCCGTGTCAAATTTTAACAGTGTTTCGGCAAGGAAATCATCGGGAACGGAAAAATGCGCCACCTGACGCAGCAGGGCATCGACATCTTCAGAAAGGTCATCCCAATCCTGCTCAGACTGAAGTTCATTGCTGTTGTTTTCCATCGAATTTCTCCTTTTCCTTTACGCTACGCCGTCAGTCATCACGCTTTTTCATGTCTTTTAAGCGCATCCGCAATTGTCCGGCGGCCCCGGTGCAGCCAGGTCATCACCGTCCCCTGCGGAATGCTCAGCACCTCGGCGATTTCCCTGTAGGCCAACCCCTCCACGTGATGCAGCACGATGGCCTCCCGCTGCCCCGCAGGCAACTTTTCCATCTGCTGCCGCACAATTTCGAGTGATTGACGTGTCTCAAGCTGCGCTTCAGCGGACGCCACCGCACTTTGGGGTTCCCCAGCTGCGTCGATGGGGGTTTCCACCCGCTTTTTTCGAAGCCGGTCAATACACAGATTGCGGGCAATGGTTAAAAGCCATGGCAACGGCGAACTGCCGGACACGTACTGTTCCCGCCGCACGAATGCCTTAATAAAGACTTCCTGGGCGGCATCCCGCGCATCCTCTCCCTTTAAGTATCGCATACAGATGCTATATACCGGCGTCTGATACATGATCACCAGCTTTCCAAACGCAGCCCGGTCACCGCCAAACGCATCGCGCAGCAGCCGCTGTTCTTCCGCTGTGTTCTGTTGTCCCCGTTCGTTCACGCTGTAATCCCCTGCCCATTGGTTTGATTGTGCCGCCAGATTCACCAGGTATACGACAGCAGGCAAACAATATTTCAGAAAAACGGCCGCGGCAGCCGACCTGACACCTGATTTATTGCCGTTGAATAACGAGCCATCTGTTCAGATACCCTCTTTAATTTAAAAGCGTATAATAATTGATAATTTGAATTATACGATTAGAGTATGCTTTCTTTAAGGAACCCGGAAACTCGGATACAGAGATCATTCAAGGAAACGATATGACGTCACACACCAGCGAAAAAACCAAACCCATCGATTTGTTGGCAAGGCTTTGCTATTTCACCGATCTTTTTGTCCATCGCCGTGTGGTGGTGGTCAGCGACAGCCCGGCGCCTGCTGAGTTTCTCTCCCGTCTCAACGCGCGGTACATCTGCACGGTTTCACAGAGCCCCATCGATGAAATGTCGGGACAGGGCCGCAGCCGCGGTCCCATGGAGTTTAAAACCGTTGACTACGAAAATCTGCAATTCAGAGACAACATGTTCGATGTGGCCGTTATTGCCAACCTGGCCGACGTTCCCAATCCCACAGCACTGCTCAATGAACTGCGTCGGGTAGTGGGTCGCCGCGGGTATGTGATTGCCGCATCGCCCAACCCCACCTGTGAGTCACCGCTTTGCCCCACCAGCGAGGCCGGTGAAATTGATTATTACCAATTGTACGACATTCTCTCAGAATCCTTCGAGAGTGTGCAGATGATAGGTCAGGCGCCCTTTTTGGGTTACGCCGTCTCCGATCTGTCCGCCGAGGAGGACAGCGCCATCAGTTTTGACGGCAGTCTGCTGGAGAGCGATGCCGAAGAAATAGAATGGTTTATCGCGCTGTGCGGCGAAACGCCCATTGAACTTGATGGATATGCCATTGTTCAGGTGCCGCTGCTGTCTGCGCAGCTGGGCGGCAGTGACGAAAATGCAAAAGAGGTTGAACGGCTGGAGGCGGAGAACCGGGCGCTGCAGAAGCAAAAGGCGCAACTGCTGAAGGAAGCCAACCAGCTTGAGGAAGATCTTCGGATTCTCGAAGACGAAATGCGTGTGCACACCGAATCAGCGAAGGCCGCACCATCCGCCGACGAGCTGGCACAGTTGAAATCTGAGCTGCAGCGGGTCAAACTGGAATTGGGCACCCGGGGCGTTAGAATCGAGACCCTGGAAAACGATCTGGAAAAGGAGCGGCTTGAAGCGGAGGCCGCCCGGGCCCGCGCGGTACAGCTTGCCAAACAGTACGATGATGAACGCAAGGCCCATCAGGCGAGCCAGATTGAGCAGCAACTGTCCAAAGGGCCAGGTCCGGAGGTTCAGGCCGAACTGGTGAAGCTGAAAGCAGAGCTGACGCAAACCAAAGCAAATCTGGAAGCGACCGAACAGGCGCGTGATGAAATCATCGAGCGCACACGAAATGACGCGCAGGAACTCGAGCGTCTGAAGGCACAGGTGCGATCCTTTCAGAAAAAGGAGAGCGAGTTC
>JAFGWT010000301.1 GCA_016937015.1 Deltaproteobacteria bacterium
ATCCGCTACGAAATCACACACCTCGAAAATCAACAGGACACTCCCTGAAACCCTTTTCTCAGGAAAAAAAAGGCCGGTTAAGTTGCATAAAAAATGAAAAAAATTTTATTCTGATGCCGCCAATACCAATGATGCGTGCCCCTTGGGACAATCACATGTGGGGTGGACGCGGCGACACCGAGGCGGGAAAAGTCTGGGGTGAATCAATCATCAATCAGTACGCGCAGTGGGGACATGTGGCGAATGGTGACCGATTTCCGGGACACCAATGGCCATAGTTCAATGGTTCAGGAGTTCGAAGCGGCATATAACAGGTCTGTCACCAGCGGCATTACCCATCACGGTATCATTTGAACAACTGGTGAACAACTGGGCGTATCCGGTACGCCTCTGGTGCGCGATCTCTGGAAACAGGAAGACACATCGGGAATGACCGACGGCATTACCGCCAGCGTGCCCCCCGCCGGTGCCGCCATGTACAAGGTGTCACCATTGGCACAATAAGCGCCACGTCCCCACTCTTTTCGTCCCCATGCCTTTTGTCCCCAACGTATCGCGATTGTGCCATTTTCGCAGCTCGAACCCAATTTTGAAGAAAGCGCCGAACCGACTGCATTAATTTTCAATCGATTGGGTGATGCACAGTCGTAACCGTTCTGTAAACAGAAACGAAAACTGTCTGAAAATCATAAGACAGATATTCAGCTCCATCGCAAGATGTCAATTGGGCCTGTAGCGGCTACTCGCTTTGATTCTTTTTCGAAATCGCAAAATCCATTTTCTCCACTTTCACCGTTTTGGTGAGCCGGTCCATTTCGGCAGCGCGGGCTTTGTCTCGCAGGAGATAGCGAATCTTACCAGCAACGCGGTCCAGGGGTGTTTGACTGATGCGGGGTTCATCCAAAACAGTCACAATGTGATATCCAAACGGTGTTTTAAACGGTTCAGTAATATCTCCGGCTTTTGTGGAAAATGCTTTCTCAGAAAATTCCTTATCCACCGCGCCTTCGGCCAGCCAGCCCAGATCGCCCCCTTTTGCGGCCGAGATTTTGTCCTCAGAGTATTCTTTGGCCACATCTTCAAATTTGGCTTCGCCACTTTTTATCTTCTCATACGCTTCCTGAATCCGCGCCCGCTTTTCTCTTGCTTCATCGGCGCTCATCTGTTTACTTACCCGCACCAGAATATGCGCCGCATGCACTTTTTTCACCGAATATTCATCCGCATGAGACTTGTAGTAATTGGACACCGCCTGATCCGTCACCTGTTCATTGAGATACTTCTCAAAATACCGCCCAATCAGCATCTCCCGCTTAAACTCCTCAATCTCAACCGCCATCATCTCCGCATCCAAAAATTTCTGCTTCTCAATCGCCTTCGCCAGCGCCGCCCTATCCAAATACCCATCCCGCGTCTCCACAACCTTATCTTTGTCGTCGTCAGGAATCCGCTTAAACGCCAAATACGCCTCAAGCTCCTTAACAGTCACCGGCTGCCCATCGACGGTACCGACGGATGGTTCCTTTTTGCTGGCGCAGCTGGTTAGGAGGAGGGTTGCAAGAAAGCAAAAAAAACTAACTTTAAAACAAAATTTTTCTCTATTCATATGTCCTCTTATTTCAAAAAACTTAACGACAATATTGCTTACGTGAAAGTACGGAAAATGTATCAAGTGTCATGACCTGATCCCTTATTTCTTTTGGCTGCAATTTATGGCAAGTTGAGTTCGGCCTTTCCGACCAATCGAAATGAAACGGATAATCCAAGCTCCAAAGATGCCCCATAAATTCCTCTTGAGTAGCTTCCCGTAATTTCAGCCTTTTTGATCAATTTCTTTGGCTCAAAATTACGGATGTCTTGTATTGTTATGGGTATCTGAGCTGAAAGTTGTTTCCCCCAATAAATTCCCGCTGAACCGCGTATAAAAACACTACCTTCGAAATTTGAAGGTTGAACCCAACCGACATCCCCAATGTTAAGGGAAAAAACACCATTCTTTTTTAATGGGCATATTGCTTTACTTGAACTAATATCCCCATGATAATCTCTATCTCTGTACCCCTTACGCGGACTGGTTTTGGTTCCCTCAAGAATTGGATACCCCCATTTATTTCTTATAACATCGACCTTTTTGTCATACCCAATTTGATAAAAACCCTCTATCCCAGCGATAGCATCAATCGCGAAATTTTTTCTATTACGATTCCGATCACAGCATATTTTTGCCGAGACAGTCCCGTATATATGAATCACCAAAAATCCACCGGGCACTGGCCAAGTCAGCACCGGAAAAGACCAGTCTTTTCCGGCAGACAGCCTTGGAACAATGAAGTCCCATACTTTCGCAAGTATATTGATCCGGCTTAAACCCAAATAATCAATTTGTGTAATTGCGTTGTTGCCAACAAAGGCAATTAAATTGTTTCCGTCATCCTCTTTAGGGTCCCTCCTATTCCACCTCCCCAAATCTCCCAAATAATACCGATACCCATAATAATACATCCCAGTCTCATCCAGATACTTCGTTGAGAATCGATATGCGTTCTCCAGCGCCGCATCCCCAACTGCCACAACTGCATTCCCAAATGCATCATACTCGTACCTCGCGGCAACTGTTCCATCTTCTCCGCTTACCAGCTGGCCCACGTTACCGTTGGCGTCGAACATGTACTGATGCACGTTCTCACCATCCACAACCGCCAGCAATCCCCCAACGCCGCCAGCGCCCTGCAGGGACTGGCTTAGGTCGAGGCCCCACACATACTGTTTAGTATCAACTACATTATCAGTTTCGTCCTGTACTTCTTCGTCGATGAGATTCCAGCCGTCGTAGGTGAAGTGGCGGGTTTCCTGGAGGGTGCCGTCTTCGAGTTTCTTTTTGAGGACCCGCCGGCCCATGTAGTCGTAGGTGAATTCGAGGCGGGTGGTTCCGGTGGTGACAGCGACCAGGCGGTTTTCGGCGTTGTAGGTCATTGTCGTTTGCCCGCCTTCGCCGAAGGCTACGGCGCGGTTTTCAAAAGACGTCAGATTGCCGTCGAGATCATAGGTTAGCGCACCATCGTTAATGGTTGTGTACTGGTTGAGCGCGTTCGCCTCGTAGGTTGCTTCGCCGCCTGTGGCGGCAGCGTTGGCGGTTTGTCTGTTACCAATGGGGTCGTAGTTGTAATCTTGTGCCTGGGTGGTGACTTCGCTGGATGTGTTGGCGAGGTCGTTGCCCAGGTAATGATTGCTCCCAATGACTTCATTACGGGGGTTGTATCCGTATTTGTTGAAGGCGTCCCCTTCCACGAAAAAGGCCGATCCGCTTTGTTTCATGCTGGTGCGGCGGCCGATGGAGTCGTAGGCGTACTCGTAGCGGCTCACCACCGTCTCGCCGGTGCGGTTTTCAACCGCGGTTTTTACGTTGCGTTTGGGCTCGTAGCTGTAGCTGGTTTGCACCACTGATGTTTGCATGCCCGATAACAAAGCGGAGTCGGGCACGTAACTATACACGGCGGTATCGTCTCCATAGTCCACCATGGCGAAACGACCCAATTCATCGTAACCGTAATCCACGTTGTATTCGGCACCCAGACTAATACTGTCCGCCCGGCCAAGGGCATCGTATTTTCGGTACAGGGTTTCGTTGTAAATACCGGATATTTCCTCGGCTACCTGTTGCAGACTGTCCGGATCATAATAGAAGGTACGACTGCCCACCGCGTCAGTAACGGTCTTTTGACGCCCCAACCGATCGTATGTAAAACCTAGATCTGGTGTGTCATCGGAATAATCCACGCTCAGCATTTCACCGGTTGCATTATCGTACCCGTAGGTGGTTGTTCCATTGGCTGCCCAAACGCGCGTTTTAAGCTTGCCAGCGGCATCATATGTATACTGCACCTGCTCCCCTGCGGCATCTTCTTTGGCCAGCAGCATGCCCGATGCGTCATCGTAATGCCAACGGGTGACATTGCCCGTTACCCCGGCAGGGAATTCTTCGCCTGTAAAGTCACCATCCTGGAAGGTAACCATTTCATACCGACGCCCAAAATCATCGTATACATACTGCACGGGATAGGCTGCATCGCCCCAGGTGTGGGTCATCTCCCCGCGCTCGTTATATGCAAATCGAGTGACATAACCCAGCGCGTTGCGTTCCAGTATCTTTCTTCCTGTTGCAGCATCGTATTCAAACTCGGTTTTGAATCCGGCCGCATCTTTAGCCCAATCCACCTGGCCCTGGTCGTTGTAATGGGTCACAGATGTACCCGTTCGCGGGTCAACCACGCCAGTTGTCCGGCCTAGAGAATCGTACAAATATTCGGTTGTAATTCCGTCTTTACTGGTCTGCGACACAGCTCTGCCGCCCACACTCACAGTGGTTTCTGCCACAATACTATCGGGATACTTCACAGTATGGGTTTCAGAATGCGCAGATGCATCAAGAACAGTTGCAGACACGGTTTCATTACCCAGCACGTCAAAAGAATGGCTTTCTGCCACCACACCACCTGCAAAACCACTCGCCTGAGACATTTGACGCCCAAGTAATTTTCGAGTGTCTGCCCCCGCTTCCGGATAGGTAAATGACTGTTGTTCCACCCACCATTTGCCAGCGGAAAGTTTATAAGTCGACTCACTCTCAGAGATGCGGTCGTTACTGCCGGCATCAAGGACGCCATTTCCGTCCACATCCTGCCCCGACCGAACCTGTTCCCCCAACTGGTTGTACTCATACAACGTATCGGCCATACCGGTGGAACTGGTCCGAATCAATTGGCCAGCCGCATTGTATTCGCTGGTGGTTACCAGTACATTTCCGTCAGTTGCCGGTTGTTCTGAATACACCGATTGCCCCAGCATATTCACGCAGTCTTTCTGGTAGGCCGGTGAATCAACAGCGCCTGTCCGTACAGTGGTACACTGCAGGCCATTCGCGGTGGTATATGTGTAATACCGCGAAACACCGGCTGTACCGGTCTCACTTTTGGTGCGACCGTCAACGTAGCGGGAAGAGATTTGCGTAGCCCCCCCGGGCAATATGGTCACGGTGGTCAGTTCATCGGGATACTCATACTTTGTGACAAGCCCGGCAGCATCTGTTGTGCTTACCGTTCGTCCCAATGAATCGTATGTGGTATAAGTTGTTTGTTTTAACATACCGGCAGATACCGTGCTGGAAATCTGACGTCCGGCAGCATCGTATGTGTAAGTGGTGATAATGTCGTCCTGCCCCGCCACACCGGCCCTTGTCGTCTGCTTTATGCGACGCAATGCATCATACGCATAGTTGGTTTGTATCCCCAGTATGTCCGTTGTGGACGTTTGGCCGCAACAGCCGTACATGCTTTCTGTTTGGGTTCCGTTGCTGTGAACTGATTTTACCAAATGGTTGTCGTCGTCATAATAATGCTTCGTTTCAGAGAGCAATACATAGGCGCTACCGGTCCATAAGTATTGATATTCAGATATAGTATTCCCAACCTCGTTGGATATGGTCACCTCCCGGGTGGTTTTTAACGGCACCCCGTAGCCAGAACCATCCAAAATATCATGTGTCACAGTGCGATATACAAATTTGCCACCTGCTCTGGGCGCTAGCGTGTTTTCATCGGCAGGTTTATAGGTGTAATAGTCAACACGGCCATCCGGATGTACGATTCGTTTAATCTGGCCCGAGGAGGGTGCTTCCACCTCCCCTTCCTTTGAGGGATAATTCAAGGGATAATAGTCCGTTATGGTTCGCAAGGTATCCGCGTTATTCAATGTACATCCGGGATTGGCACATTGCCCGCTTATCTCTGTGTAACCATTTTCTTCAGTGCCCTGATAATCAAAAACAGTTTCCGACAACACCGTTTCATCAGGGGCCATCTCAATGATGCGCGCATATTTATCAGCATGTGCGTCACTGGAATGATAAAAGTAATGAGTGATTTTGCCAGCCGTTTGTTCGCTGCCGCCATCCAGCCAGACATGAGTTTGGCTGGTCAGTTTACCAGTGGTGCTGTTGTATTGATAACTCGTCCAGGACCCATCCGGGTTTTGCTGACGCGAAAGTTTCCCCGTGTTGGCGCCCGATGTCACATAGGTCATCACCGACGGTTGTTTTTCATCGGAAGAAATCCCTTCTGTTCGTTCCACCACCACTTCTCCCCATGGCGTCCCGCTCTTAAACAACCGCTGCAATCGCTCAATAGTTCTCGATACAGCGTTTCCGTTTGCATCCTGAATTTCCCTTTTTATCAGGTATTCCCCTGCGTTGAGTTCCTCCCTGCTTTCGACTTCACGATGCACCGCGTCCCCATAGCCTTTGATCAGTCTCCAGACATCGCTATCCAGCAGATACCGGTATTCTTCCAGCATACCCTGCGATTGCTTCTGAAGTCGAAGTTCGTTGTTCCCAATCTTCGAAATGGTCCACACCGCATCGGCGTCATTGGGAGATGTAAAAGTGAAGCGCGTTTGCCATCCTGAAGTGATCACGCCAGTTACAAATTGATTGTCGAACACAGCAATTTTATAGGAATTCTCAGTCAGCACCTCAATATCCGCCGTTTTATAGGGTGACTGCACCTGTCTGATAACGTCATTATCATCCCGAATGGTGCGCAAATACGCGCCCTGAGAAATGACTTCCAGTGATTTGGGCGACGCAACAGTATCCAGATTTGTTTCTTTTATCCGAATCACACCGGCCCTGCCGCCCTTGTCAGAAAGGCCCATTCTGATTTCAAAATCAATGCTCCCGAGCGCTACATCGTCCGGGCAGTCGGCGCATTCGCAGCCAATTTTGATAACTTTAAACGCAGTCAGCTCTTTGCACGATTCGTCCGGCGCACACACAGCAGTTGCTTTTAAAACAATACAACCCGCCAGACTCTCTTCCCCCGCCTCAACTTTCTTTTCCTGATCGGCAACATAGGTTTCATCAAAAAAGGCAATAACGCCTTCTTCCATATGCGCAATTTCCCATTTCACACTCTGAAATTCGACGTCTCCGGTTGATTCTACAATGTACGCCACATCATTTTCACCATTGGGAATGCTCGTCCGATTGCCACGAAGCTTGATGTCGAGCAGTGGCGGATTCAAGTCCCACAACACGTTCCCGGGATCATGGGATTCAATCAGCTTTAGGGTCAGCAGCGTCTCCATATCCATTCCCGGCATATCCCATACGGCATGTTCATATTCCTCATCCGCGCCATCTCCAAATACTGCGGATTGTGGCTCATATCCCAGCATTTCAAAAACCAGGTCGCCGTCGCTGTTTTTAAGTGGAGTGTCAAAATCGTCCGGCAAGTCATAGTCTTCTTCATCCTGCAGCAGCTCGTATGTGAGAACAACACTCGACACTTCCTGCGCCCCGGAATCCGGGTCCAGCGCACCGGGATTATTAATAAAGGTTGAAGCATCGATGGGATCGCCATTTTCATCAGCCGCATCAACAGAAACATTGTCGAGTGACAGAAGTGAAAACTGCATTTCCGGGCGATATCTGTACCAGATTTCACCGTATCCAGCCTCATTGGCAGCCTGAGTATTCCGCACCTTAAACGGCACAAAATCCGCTGGTCGGTATCTAAGATATTTCTCGTGCTCGTTATCATCGCGAGATTCACCGTGAGACGTCCGATCAATGCTAAAACTGGGGTCATCATTACTGCTGCTGCGAAAGTTGGCAAAGTCATCACCGGCGGCGCCATCCACATGAATATAATAATGGCCAATATCCGCCTGGGAATTGTCGCTGATTTTAAATAGCTGCGTATGCTTTCCAGGCTGAATCCCAAAATGGGCCATGGAATCTTCTAAAACCGAAGTGTTAAGAAAATGACCGTTGGGTGATTCTTCAGCCCCCAGTCGGGCTATACGACCTGTGAATCCGGGTAGACCGTCGGGAAGAGGACTTCCATCTTGATCTCGCCACTCTGTCTGCACCATAAGACAGGCGTCCTGAACAAGTCCCGACCCTTTATGCCCAATTTTGTATACAATGCTGCTACCGTTTTCCTCCGCGTTTTCACAAGCAGTGGCGTCCTGCCCTTCAGGCGCGCGCCGCACATCCACCATCAGGTTTGGCGGGCGCATAACAAGGTCCTTGTCCTTAAAATCAATGGCTAATGTGGAACCGGGGGAAGGCTGTTTAACAACGCCTTCAAGCGTACCGATGTAACCGGTGGAACGGTTAATGGCCACCAGCTTTGCTCGCTCGCCGTTTCTAAGAGACTGTTTTGCAAAAGCCAGGTACTTCCCATCTTCGTCAGTTCGCACCACGCTATTGGGTGTTTGGACGTCCCATTCAACCTCACCGGACTCGCCTATCGCGCCTTCAGTCATTGACAGGGTATGCGTAAACAAATTGGCGCCCATCTTTTTCCAAATGCGTTGTCTGCCTCGGATAATCGCCTGAAATTCCGCTTTCGCGCTGTCGGCATTTTTTGCCATTTCATTCTCCGGCAGCTTGTTCCGCGCCGCCATCAGTTCTCCTGTCGATGAACGAAACACATACAAATCCGTATCGCGAAAATCGGCCGTATAAAGCTTTCTAACAAACCCGGCATCTTTGTTGAGGTCTTCGACGGTTCCGTCTGTTGGCCCTGGATAAAACTCCGTCGGTTCGTCTCCAACTGGCACCAGTTCACCTTCGCACGATGTCGCCGCTGTGTCATTGGTCATACACAGGGTGCCGTTCACATTTATCACGTCAATCGCAAAATTGATGGTCTCCAGCGTGTTACATGAATCTCCTTCACGTACTGCGGTAAACAATTTAGGACCTTTTGAGCGAGGATTAAAATTTCCATAGGCAACATCCGCATACACGGGAACATTGGGAAAATAAGTGCACGTGTTACCGAGTGAAATTTCAATTGGATACATGGCACCCATCATCACGGCAGTCAAAGACATCACACCATAACAAAAATAACACTTAATTTTGAGCTCTTCGTAAAAGCCATAGGGCATCACGTATCCGCCCCGTTCGTTGGTACGTCGAACAGTCGTGCCTGCGGCGCCATTGCTGATGGTTGACATCACAGCGCCAACAATCGGGCTCCAGACCTTATCCACATACGTTGGGCGCAACATTAAAAACGTATGCAAGTCTTTGGTGGTCGTCATTGTTTCCCAGTCATCAGGCACCATTCCCTCTGAAATCGCAAAGTCCCTGGGAACAAAATATCCGGTTTTCAGGGCGAAATACCCATCTGTGGAATCGATTATCGCGCCAACCTGATCCCCATTCATTCTCACCAGAAGGGAATTCACACCGTCCAGATTTGTATTTGCTATATCGGTATCAACATTTCCACCATTTATATAGAACATGTATTCTTCAGCAGTCATGGGGACAATCGTCTCCCCATTGCTGGATGGCCAAACGTGAATAACTTCTTCACATGGCGTTTCTTCGGTGTTCTGTGGATACTTGCACCATATCCACATGCCGTCATCGTCCTCCACTATTCCCTGGGTGGCCACAAGTCCCATCACATGAGCCCCTGGCCCCTTCCATTCATCGTAGTCACAGGGGTAGCCATACTTGTTCATGGTCTCGCAATAAACGTCATTGGTTGGGTCTGTGTCGTACTGTGACCAGGCAGTGGCAGAAAAAGAACCAACCAGCAATATGGTTAAAATGGCGTATTTAAATGCATTCATTTCGACAACTCCGAAAGCAGTTCCTGGAGGTTCATTTCACCGTTGGCGTAGGTTTCGAGGAGCGGTTGCTTCTCGGGGGAAACCATGGCGATGCCCACGTATTCCAGCCGTTCCATCGCAAGGCGGCCTTTGCTGATAATCTGTTTTTTGTCTCTGTCCAAATGGCCCACACCCACTGGCGACAGGCGCAGTGATTCGTTACTGACCCCCACAAACATCACCCAGTCGTTCATGGCGTCCAGGTAGGTGTATTCGCCCTCTTTATCGGGCCGCAAATTCATCTTAACAACCGGTTTGCCATCAACCCTTATTCCCGCGGGCTGAAACTGGAAAACAAATGCGGTTTCAAATCCCTTGATGGGCGCATAGGCAAACTGGCTCATTTGCAGCATCTGTACATGTACTGCACCCCGGTCGTTGCTGTCCGGGAACACCAGTCTGGCGTTTGTCATATCGAGTTCCAGCAATCCGTCATGCACCGTCATCACATCCCCCGAACGAATATCCTCATAGGGACGCTCTGTTTCAATAAACGGCAACGGTATCATCCCGGCGCTGTTCTCAATTTCGGGCATTACTGTCAGCCAGTTATGCACGCTTGAAATACCGGGCGCCTCGTTGTTCGGGTTGTAAATCATTAAATAGCGTCCTGGGGGAATGGTCTTTTCAACCGGTTCACCGTAGCCAAAACCAAACGACCCATTTCCATCAGTTATCGCACTCAGGCCCAGTTCAGGCACAGTTACCTTAATCCCCTGAATGGGCACAAACGAACCGTCACATACAAAGCCCTGCACCAAAGTAGGCAATGGCCTTGCTTCAAAATAACTGCGATACAGCGACTGGCCGTCATACGTCACTTCCACATATACTTTTGCGCCGTAATGCACGCCCTTGTCGCCGTAAAACGCTATCATTTTATTTCCAGGAAGGTACGACAGACCGCCTGCCACCGGCGCATTATCCAGATGCACCTCCACCAGTTTGACATTGCTCTGCTCTCTTAAATCCACGCCTTCGGGTATATCGTACGCTTTGCCGTGTACTGTTTCAGTCACTGCGACCTCAAGCAACGCGGGATCGAATTCCCGATTAAATACCAGCGTGATGGGCTGATTCACTTCAACGCCCCGCGCCTGATTCTCCGGCGTTTGACGAATCACTGCCAGCGGAATCGTGGCCGCATCCACCGTTGTGAACGACACTGACGTTTGCGCCAGCACCACACCACTGCTGTTTTGCACAACAATGATAATTGAATGACTGCCGCCACTGACTGGGACTTCTGCAGATGCCGTCACCGTCGAACCGGCCACGGCTGC
>JAFGWT010000302.1 GCA_016937015.1 Deltaproteobacteria bacterium
AAAAGTCCGCTGCCGGCCGTCGCCTCTCGGGTGTGCCCGCACCCATGCGAGCGCGACGTCAATTCACTTGGGTACAGACAATCCCAAATCCGGGCTGAACGCTATCCCGAGCTGGTCCATGATTTCCCACAACCGAGCAATTCACAGGCCATTTCAATCTCCGCCATTGAGCGGTTTCTTGGGGACTACGGAATCGTCAACGTTTCGGGAGCCGACTTTGCCCCTCGCGAAGAGAAAAAATGTCGGGTCGCCGTAATCGGTGCCGGCCCGGCCGGTCTCTCCTGCGCGTGGCATCTGCGCCGTCAGGGCTATGGCGTCACGATATTTGACGCCAACGAACACCCAGGCGGCATGCTGCGCTACGGCATTCCCGGTTTCAGATTGCCACGGAATATTCTGGACGCCGAAATCGACCGTTTCAGCCAAATAGGCATTCAGTTTCGGACATGCTTTAGGATTGATGATCACATTTCCTGTCGGATTTTGCGGGATGAATACGATGCGGTGGTGGTGGCCACCGGCGAAGGCACACCCAAACAACTCGCACTTAAAGGACACGACATCGTCACAGACGGACTATGGGACGGGCTGACATTTCTCCACCATTTTAACAGTAACAGCCTGACTTTTGCCAATGGACACGTTGCGGTCATTGGTGGCGGAAATACCGCCATTGACTGCGCCAGAAGTGCGCTCAGACTGGGATCATCCGCCACCATTTACTACCGACGCGAACGCAAGGATATGCCCGCATACGCGGCGGAAATCGCCGACGCAGAAAAAGAAGGCGTTCGATTTGAGTTTCAGGTCGCGCCCAAACAGCTTTTGTCCCACGACGGAAAAGTGACCGGGCTCGCGCTGATTCAAACCACCCCCGACACGGTGCATCATTTGTCGCAGATGAAGAATGACGAACTCCATGTTGCCGTGTCGCAGGTCGTTCTTGCCATTGGCGAAGTCGCTGATTTGAAATTTTTAGCCGGCTCCAGCGTCGAAGGGGCTCACGAGAATGGCATAAACGTCAACTTTATGGGGCTCACCCCGGAAGATGGGCTGTTTGGATGCGGTGACGCGGCGTTTGGTCACGGCACCGTTACCCAGTCCATTGCCACCGGAAAACGCACTGCGGAATCGGTGAGCGCATACTTAAAACAGTTGGATGCGCCCAAGGCGCCTTAGTTTAATCAAACAGAGGATAAATCAATGACTTCGAAAACCAAAATGGAAACCATCAACATTATTCTGGCGGGCGTTGGTGGACAGGGCTCCATCACTTCCGGGCAAATTGCCGCCCGGGCAGCGCTGCTGGCAGGGAAGGGCGTTGTCATGTCAGAGGTTCACGGCATGGCCCAAAGGGGGGGATCCGTTATGTCCACGGTGCGATACGGCAGTGCGCAATCCCCCGTGGTATCGCTTGGAGAAGCTGACTTTTTACTGGGATTCGAAAAACTCGAAGCGCTGCGCTATTCACCATATCTGCGGCCGAATGGTATTGCCATTGTCAGCAATCAGCAGATCATCCCCACCATTGAGGCACTTAAAAAAATCAGTTATCCCACAGACATCGAAAATCGTCTGGCAGCGTCAACCGGCCTGACCATCATTGTCCCGGCGCTTGAAATTGCTGAAACGATAGGTAACCCCAGATTGGTGGGAACTGTTATTCTGGGTGTATTTTCAGCGTTTCTGACTATTCCCGCCACAGACTGGGCGCAGGCGCTCGGTGAAATTGTGCCAGCCAAAACCATTTCACTCAATCTGCAGGCATTCGAAACAGGCGCTGACTTTTCACGCGGCTGGCAGCTTGCAAACAACTACCAACGCACAGCACAGGCCGACGTCACCGCAACGCCTTCCGCAGACAGCAGCTTCTTTGAATCCGCATAGATTCTGTGACTGAATACCGCCTCAGCAGTTAGCCAGCACCACCCACCGAGCCTCAACTGCGTTCAGTCACAACTCGTCATGGTGTCCTGTTTCGTAGCTCACATGCAGACTGTCCAATCGCAACGCGACCAAATCCGGTCAGATATCAGCGTGAAATTAAAAAAAGCTAAAAATTTCAAAATCATCAAAAACAGAACCATTTATACGCGAATCACCCAAATGAATCGCCCAACCCATTAATTTCCGGAAATAATTCTCCCACGCCTTTATTTTGGATTTTACGTAGCTATAATATCTTCACACAGTCCATCTGTGAAAGGCAATTAGTCATTTCTATTACACACTTACGTGTTCAGTGGGAAAGGTCCGTATGGAAAAACCAATTATTACGAAAGCCGATATTCACGATATAGGCGGTCTGTTCAATAAACCCGAACTCCATGAAGCCACATTTATCATTTTTGGTGCAACCGGGGACCTGACCATGCGCAAACTGATTCCCGCACTTTACAATCTGTGCGTGGACAAACTGCTGCCCCGGGATTTCAAAATCGTCACAGTGGCCCGTAGCAACAAATCCCTCGACAGCATGCTTGCACGCTTCAAATCCGGTGTGGAACGGTTTTCACGCAATAAATTGAATGATGATTGCTGGCAAAAAATGGTTGATCGCATTAGCTATGTGCAGGTGGACTACGACAGGCAGGAGAGTTACGAAACCCTCAAAAATGAACTCGGCATCACCCTGCCCGAGAACGCTGATCGTCATTATCTATTCTATCTGTCTACCCCTCCCACGTCGTTTCAGGTCATCATCGACGGACTGGGAAAAAGCGGATTGGTAACCCCGGCGCATCACAAGGCCGGGCCTCCCACTCGCGTCGTATTCGAAAAGCCATTTGGTCGCGACCTGCAGAGCGCCCTTGCTCTGAATGAGCTGGCACACCACTATCTGGATGAGGAACAGCTGTTTCGAATGGACCATTATCTGGGCAAGGAAACCGTCCAGAACATTTTAATTTTCAGATTTGCCAACAGTATTTTTGAACCCATCTGGAACCGGCGTTACATCAGTCATGTGCGAATTACCGCATTCGAGAATATCGGCATTGAAGGACGCGGTGCTTTCTACGAAGAAGCCGGTGTGATTCGCGATGTGCTGCAAAATCACCTGCTGCAGATTCTTGCCCTGTGTGCCATGGAGCCGCCCAACTCGTTTGATGCTGAACACATCCGAGATGAACGGGCAAAGGTATTTAAGGCACTCCGGCCACTGGACCCTTATGCCCTTAGAAACGACGTCTCCCTGGCTCAGTACGAGGGATACCTCAACGAGGAAGGTGTGGCCAAAGACTCAAAAACGCCAACCTACGCATCGGTGAAACTGTTTATCGATAACTGGCGGTGGGCGGGCATTCCCTTTGTTTTGAGCACCGGCAAAAACCTGAAAAAGAAAATGACCCAGATTGAAATCGTTTATACGCCCGTGCCGCTCTGCCTGTTTAAGGAAAACGACGTGTGCATGAAGCTGGAACCCAATGTGCTGACGATTCGGATTCAGCCGGAAGAAGGCATTTCTCTTCGTATCGGCACCAAAACCCCGGGGGAAAAGCAGGACGTCTCTCCCGTGCAGCTGGACTTTGATTTCAACCAGAGCTTCAAGGAAAAAGCGCAGCAGGAGGCCTACGAAAAACTACTGCTGGATTGTCTGCGCGGCAACCAGACCCTGTTTGCAAGGCAGGAGGAAGTGGAACACATGTGGCGTTTTGTCGCCCCGTTGCTCGAAGGCGTGCAGAGCGGACAAATCCCCATGGGTAACTATGTTGCGGGCAGCAATGGGCCGGAGGTCAAACCGTGACGCCGGATAACATTCTCATCTGCCGTAACAAAAAGGAACTGATAAAAAAAGCAGCCCATCTGTTGGCGGGCGCCATCAGGGACACCCTGCAAACACAGGATGTCTGCCGATTCAGTCTGGCCGGCGGCACCACACCGGGCCCTGCCTATGCGATGCTGGCTGATGCATCCGCCGTGGGCCTACTGCCATTTGAAAAAATTGAAATCCTGTTTGGCGACGAACGGTGCGTCCTGGAAGACCATCCGGACGCCAATCACGTCATGGCAAGAGAGGCGTTTGGCAGTGCATTTGAAAAATTCAAGGCGGTTCATCGAATCAAGGGGGAAATGGAAAGGGCCAGGGCTGCGGAGGAGTATGAGCAGTTTTTGAGAACGCCCATTGACGTACAGCTTTTAGGCATGGGCCCAGACGCTCATATCGCGTCTCTTTTCCCCGGCTCGGTGGCATTTGCTCACAGCAGCGCCCGGGCCATGGCCGTCCAGTGTCCCAAGCCACCGCCATGGCGCATCAGCGTTACCCCCAAAGTGGTGCAGGCCGCCAAACAAACATTTGTACTGGCCACCGGCGAAGAAAAGGCGCAGGCGCTCCTCGACGTCTTTACCAAACCCGTCGACGTGGTCGCGCGCCCGGCCCAGCTGGTATTGAATGCCACTTGGCTGGTCGACGAAGCGGCCGCTTCCCTTCTTAATCTGAAATAATCTGTAAAGGAGAACAGCACATATGAGTCAAAGCAATCCAAAAGCAAGTATCGGTGTCGTGGGTATGGGTGTCATGGGCACCAACCTTGCGGCGAATATCGAGAGCAGGGGCACGGATGTGGCGCTCTGGAACATTACGTACGAGGAAACCGAGCAGTTTGTGAGCAGGGAGTCAGGCAAACGATTTCACCCGGCCAAAACAGCCGAAGAATTCGTGGCGTCCATTGAACGGCCCCGGGCCATCATTCTGATGATCACCGCGGGCAAACCCATCGACCTGACGATTGAGCGATTCCTGCCGTTGCTGGACGACGGCGATATTCTGATCGACGGTGGCAACTCATGGTACGAAGATACCCAGCGCCGCGAAAAGGCGTTGCAGGAAAAAGGCATTCACTTTGTGGGCATGGGTGTGTCCGGCGGGTCTGAAGGCGCGCGCCTCGGCCCAAGTCTCATGCCAGGCGGAACGGCATATGCGTACGAACGCATTGCGCCTGTCCTCAAGTCCATTGCAGCCCAAACCGACTCGGGCCCCTGTGTCACCCATGTGGGTGCAGATGGCGCCGGTCATTTTGTTAAAATGGTCCACAACGGCATCGAGTATGCGGACATGCAGCTCATAGCCGAATCATACGATTTACTCAAGCGGTTGGCGGGACAGGACGCGAAAAGTCTGGCGGCAATATTTTCAAAATGGAATCAGGGGCCACTGGCGTCGTTTCTCATTGAATTAACGGCAAAGGTTTTTACCCAGACTGACGCGCGTTCGGGAAAACCGCTGGTGGAAATGATTCTTGACAAAGCCGGCCAAAAAGGCACTGGCCAATGGACCAATCAGGCCGCTCTGTCACTGGGGGTTTCCATTCCAAGCATCGCCGCTGCGGTGGATGCCCGCACCCTGTCATCGCTCAAAGATGCCCGGTTGAATGCTGAGAAGTTGTTCATGAGCGACAAACCGAAACAGGTCACCATGGATGCCGCGTTTGTGGACACCGTTCATCAGGCACTGCTCAGCGCCAAAATCATAGCCTATGCACAGGGACTGTTTCTGATTGCCGCCGCAGCCAAAGAATTTGGATGGAACGTAAATCTAAAGGAAACGGCGCGCATATGGAAAGGCGGCTGTATTATTCGGGCTGCGCTGCTCGATGAGATCATGACGGCATATGAAAAAAATCCGGAGCTGACCAACCTGCTGCTCGACGAAAAATTCGCGGCGGTCATCCGTGAAAACATCAGCGGACTCAGGGAGATTGTCGCCATCGGAGCGCAAAGAGGTATCCCCCTGCCTGCATTCGGCGCATCGCTCAACTATTTTGATGCATTCACTACCGGTCGTCTGCCTCAGAATCTGGTACAGGCCCAGCGGGACGCATTTGGTTCCCATACCTATCAGCGCGTGGATACCCCCGATGAGGGCTTCGTCCACACCGACTGGCTAAAATAATTACGTTTGCGGCCACTTGAATTTGCCCCGTCGAGCCAGCGCTCTATTTATTGGAAAAAAATCTGGATAAACGAAATTAAAAAGCCGACATTTGAGACGAGATCAGCGGGACCATTTGATTGTCTCGGCAACGCCACCGATTACCTTCAGCTGATTGAGGCCTTCAGGATTCGACACAAAGATACCACCGCGGGAGGAATGAAATGCCACCTGGCGACAGTCGGGGCTGAAGGCCGGGTCCATGTTGTTGCCCTGGTGCTGCGTCAACCGTCGAATCTCGCCGCTGCCCGCATCCACGGTAAACACATCGTATTTGCCACCGTCCCGCCCTGTAAATGCAATCAGGTTTGAACCGGGCCTTGGGCAC
>JAFGWT010000303.1 GCA_016937015.1 Deltaproteobacteria bacterium
AAAAACTTGTGTAGAATCATGAGGCCTTCGCGGGTATGACGAACAGTATTTCCTCTTAACCCGAGCTCTGAGAGCGTTCCAGACCCCCCTGGCATTTCGAAAATCTGAACATATCGAAAAAAATTAAGCATTCATCGGTTTCTCACAGTGGCATTCCTTAAATCAGTGTCTACCTTTTTGCTGTGATTTGCAAAAAGGCGCCAATGGTTTAAATCGGTTTTTCGCGGCGCCTTTAATCAGTTGATTTGAGAACGCGAAAGGAATTTAACAATGACAATAGTTCAGATACACAAACATTATGCTGACAAAAATACAACTCGCCGTCACCGGCCCCAACTGATGTTTGCCGCACTGGCAGCTTCAATCTGGGTGATGGGGTGTTCCCCGGGACGGTCGGAATCATCTGCCGCATCCGAACCGCCCAAAGAAGCGGTCTCAGCGGCGCAGGCAGCGGACGATGGGACAACCGATGCCACGGGGACACTGGAGCTGTCGCCACAAAACACCACCATTGCGTTTTTGGGCGAAAAACTGGTGGGCAGCCACCATGGTGAGTTTAAGGCATTTTCGGGAACCGTATCGTTTAAGAATGGCGATCCTTCCACGGCAAAAGTGAAGGTAAAAATCGATATGTCTTCTGTGAAAACCGACGAGGAAAAGCTCGATGGACACTTAAAAAGTCCCGACTTTTTTGACGTGGCAAAATTTCCAGACGGTACATTTGTTTCAACGGGGGTCACAAAGGGCGGGGCAGATAACGCCACCCACACCATCAACGGGAATCTGACCCTGCGCGGGGTGACCAAAGCCATTGCCATTCCGGCTAAAATCGGCGTGAGTGAAAAAAAAGTGTCTGTAACTGGCAACGTCGTTATCAACCGGCAGGATTTTGGGATTTCCTTTCCAGGGATGCCTGACAACCTGATAAAGGACAAAGTGAGTATTTCTTTAAAAATAAACGGAAATTTATAAAAAGCAGGGCCTCCCCTTTTTCATTGTGCCGTCCCTGTTTTGGATGGAAAGGAAAGACAATCCAAACCAATTGGTGGTCAGTTTGGGATACAGGGGGATATTGGAGATGGAAAGAATGCTTCAATTGAGTCCGTCTGCAAGGGGCTGTTGCAAAAATTATTTCCGAGAAAGCCGCTGCAAACGGTTGCAAGCCCGGACAGGGATTGTGGGGAATCCAGCCCCAGTAGATGGGCCGCTTTTTCGCGGATAGTGAAAAGCGTGTTCACAGCCGGTGCGGTCACATTAATTGCTTTGGGAACCGGCAAGGGATGGTTCGACGCCGATGGCGCCGTGCGAAGCAGCAAATCCGCTTCCCGACTCGTCAACCCAAGGCTTCGAAACAGCCCCAGTTGCCGCAATGCAGCGCTGTTATCGGCGTCACAGAGGGGATTTGAAGTTCTGGAAAGGAGCGACATCACTTCATCACAGAAATTGAGATTTTCGCCTTTTACCCAAACATCATCGGCCCCGCTCTCTGCCGCCTCGCATATATCGGCCAATGTGGCCCGCTCTGTTAAAATGACAATCCTCCCTGGAAATCCCATGAACCTCGTAAACTCGGTAAAGGTAAAGCAGTCATCGCGGTCTTCGAAAACGGCCAGGTTCATCGCGATGAGGCTATAGGGGGCAATTGACATATGCTGTGTTTCGCTGCACATGCCAAGGCAGGTACTTACGTGTTGAAAGCCCAGGGCGTTTAATTGGACCTTGGCGTTTTTGAGGAACAATTCATCGGTATCCCAGATTGCGATTTTTTTTGGGTGAAGTGCTTCTTTTTCAAAAGACTGCTGGGCGGTTGAGCGGCTCATTGTTCATCCTTCCACGGTGCGACACCTTGCCAGGGATGGTGGCGTCAGTTGAACCTCAAAGAGAACGGGTTGTGCTTTCACATCCTGCAAACCATAGCAGCCAGCGAACAGGCACCGCATCTAATCTGGCGACGCGCTTTTTGAGAACGCAGCCACCTCGGCGAATTTCCGCACACTGGTTGCAGCCCGGTTTTAAAGCAATTGGCATTCCAATGACTATTTGAGGCGAGATGTTGAAATTATTACTATTTTTTCTTCCAAAGACGACCTTTTTGGTGACGTGAATGGCACAGAATGTGCCGTGTGGTGACGGAGATGTCCTTTGGGTGTTCATTCTGGAAAGCGTTTTTTCCAGGGGGGTCAGGGATTGATTGCAACCGGCTCGTTGAACCTGCGCGTTTCAGCCGTACAATAATCATCGTCGTTTAAATTAATAAGGAGTTCTGCAAATGAGATACGTTCGCCTGTTCCCGGTTGTGATTCTGCTGGCGACGGCCTGTGAAATGGCCGACGCCGACCGATGTCATGCGCCCTATGAATGGCGTGAAGCTGAAGCCGCCTGCGTCATTCCCGTCGATACCGAGCAGCCCGAGGTGGTGGACACCTCGCCGGTACAGCCGGGATTGGGCGAGGATTGTTATGCGGATTCAGACTGCGCCGACTACGGGACAGACAGTCCTGATTTGTGCCTGCTTGATCCTACCGGAGGGACACCCACGGGGATGTGCACGTTTACCGAATGTGAGCCTGGTGATTGCGGTGGCAAGTATCTTTGCTGTGACTGTGAGTCGTCTGTATTGGCGGCGAGTATGTTTGAGCACTCACTGCTGTTTTGCGCGGCCCCGGGCGCCGCACAGGTACTTGGCTCTGTTGGCTGCGGATGCGAGTAGGAAAGGAAGGCATTATGACAAAATATCTCACAGGGTGTGCATGCTGTTTCATTTTGTTGCTTTCGGTGACGGCGCGCGCAGCGGATACGGATTCATCGACGGATGCATCCGCTGATACCGCAGCGTCAGTCGACCGTATGGGAATGATGGAGCGCAGACTGAATTCACAGGAACAGCGTATCTCAGAACTTGAGAGTGAGCGGGAGGCCGCTGCGACAATGGCTAAACAGCATGCGGAACGTACCCTTGAAATTGAGGAAGAACTGGACGCGACGCGACTGGAGTTGGATGAACTTGCCTCACAGCTGTTGTCTCCCCCGCCTCAGAAGAAGCTCGAAATATACGGATTCTTTGATACCACTTTTTACAAAGCCTGGTACGGCCACGAAAATTCGGTACTGAAATCGGCCCATCTGCCGTACAGCACTTTCATGATGAGTCACGTGAATCTGTATTTCAGCAGCCAGATGTCCGACACGCTGAGCGCGCTGGTCGAAACCGGGTTCTCCTTTTCGCCCCTTGGATTTGAGACGAATGTGCCTGTTGACGCATACAGTTACAATGAAGAAACCGGTGAGATGGCGTTTATCCCAGGACTTGGAGATACCGGCGAGTATGAGCGGGTGGACACCATGGTGCCAGGTGGCATTACCTCAACCACCGTCCGGTATGGTTCGGTGTCAATCGTGCGCGCTTATCTGGACTGGGGTCCCCGCGAATGGCTCAACTTTCGGGTAGGGCAGTATCTGACCCCCTATGGCATATGGAATGTGGAACACGCGTCCACCGTGCTCCTTGGGGTGTACTACCCCAATCTGATGCACTGGGATTTGGTTCCAGCGTCTCAGTTGGGCGTCCAGGCATTTGGTCGCATCTTCCCGTCCGATTACCTGCAGCTCAGTTATGCGCTTACCCTGTCCAATGGTCGAGGCCCCACATCCACGGTGATGGATTGGGACGAAAACAAGGGGATGGGCGCCAGGCTTCAGTTGGATTTTACAAAAGGCAAATTAAGGATTGTGGCTGGCAGTTACGGTTATTTTGGAAAGTACAGCGATGGGGAGCGCCGGGCCGAGATTTACCTGAACAGCGACTTGACAAGGCACTACAAAAACGGTTCCCCGCTTGGCAGTTCAATTATTTTCAGCAACAAGTACAGCGAATACATAATCACCTTTGACCTTGAGGTTGCGCTGGCCGGGTTCGAATTTTTTGGAGAGGCGGTGCATCGCAAGGTGGACTACATCGTCCATGCGCCTATGCATCCCGATGCACAGTTCGTGCAGACCGGCACGTACAGCGAATCAAGACGGGCGGCCAACCATTTCTCTCAGTCTGCCTACGGCATTTTGGCCTACAGGTTGCCAATCAGCGCCATCGCTCCTGTTAAAATTACGCCATATGTGGGGGTGGACTGGCTGGCGCCGGATGATCCGCTTAAATGGTTTGATCAGACCACACTGCGAGGCGGGGTAAATGTTAAGCCGTCTCCATTTGTGGCAATCAAGGCGGAGGGGATTGTCGATAAATTCGATGATGTACTCGGTGGTAAAATGACCAGCGTATCTGCGCAGCTGGCTGTATCGTTTTAGGAGGAATTCATGCGGAGACATTTACAGAACGGATTTGAATTCATCCCAATGCTGGTGTTAATTTTGCTGGCTCTGACGCTGGGAGCATCCGGACGCGCTCAAAGTCCCAATCCTGAACCGATTTATGTGATAGCGAACAAAGGATTCCCGGCAGACGCGCTCACGGCATCACAGGCGAAGCGCATTTTTCTTAAGCAGCAGCGCTCGGTCAATGGCACACCGGTGATGCCAATAAATGCCCGTCGCACATCGCTGTTGCGAAAGCAGTTTGACGAGCGATTACTCCAGATGACAGTGGTGGATGAATTGAGTTACTGGGAAGACCAGAAAATGCAGCACGGCATGCAGGTGCCCACTGAGATTCGCGATACCGTGCGTGCGGTATTCAGTGCCCCCATTGGTATCAGTTACTGTTTTCAGTCCGAGTTCAAGGCCAGCGCCGCAAAAATCCTGTTGAAAATTTAGCGCGAACTCTGAAAATCCGCCGCGTTCATATACGCAATGCAGTGATGTATGACTATTTTTGGATGCAACGCAAGACTGAATTACCGGACTTGGAAAAACGGAACAGGAAGAGGCGATGACCTACAGATCGTTCAAAGTTAAATATGATACTGCACTCAACCGAAAAAAGCTGTTTCGGCGTTTTAAGCCGTTATTGCTGGCCGGGCTGGTCGCCATATTGCCAGTTCCGGGGGCAACGGCCTGTTCATCCGGCAATACAACCGCTGACGCCAATGCATCCAAAGGTGCAAATACATCCATCGGTAATGACCGAGCCAAAAAAGTGATTTTGCACACCGTGTCGACAATGGACATGGTCGATAAACGGGTGTACTCCGCTGATTTGGAAGCGTCATCCGAGGTCACTCTGTATCCGCTGGTGGCGGAGCGGATTGTCAGTTTTCCGGTGTCGGAAGGAGACAGAGTCCACGCTGGACAGGTGGTGGCGCGGATTCGCGCGGCCAGTATTAAAAAGAGCATTGCTCAAATGCAGGCCGAAATAGAGTCGCTGGATCAGACCATCGGTTCGCAGAAGCGGGAACTTGAGCGGTCTGCCGCGCTTTACGACAAAGCGGTGATTACACAGCAAACCCTCGATCAGATGCAGTCCGGTTACAATGCCACCCTGGCCAAGCGCAAATCCCTTGAGGCAAGCCTTGGCCAGATTGAGGTGAGTGCCGGAAATGCTGTTTTGAAATCGCCGGTGGATGGATTCATCGTGGGCAAGCGCCTTGAGGAAGGCGATATTGCACAGCCGGCGATGCCGCTTTGTAAAATCGTCAGTGTGGATCCCATCCGTATTGAACTGGGGATTACAGAGAAGGACCTGATGGCGGTGCAGGAGGGGATGGATGTTGAGCTGAAAGTGAGCGCCCTGCCTCAAAGCGTTTTCCCAGGTAAAATTATTCGAATGCTTCCCACGGTGGATAAGGCCACCCGGACCAACGAGGCGCGTATTGAAATTGCCAATCCTGTGATCACTGCGGCGAATGGCAGTCATGGGGGGCATCTTTTAAAACCGGGGATGTATGGCCGGGTGGAGATTGTGGTGGCGCGCAGGCCCGCTTGCGTCGCGGTCCCATCCCGTGCACTCATGGTCGGGACGTACGTGTCTGACAATGAACGACAGGTGTTTGTTGTCGACAAAAACGGCAGCGCCCACGAAAAAGTGGTGCAGATTGGCGTTCAGAACGGTGACATGGTTGAAGTGACAAAAGGGCTCGTCGCGGGGGACCGCGTGGTGATTCGTGGGCAATACAGTCTCAGAAGCGGTGACCGGGTGACGGTACTGAAGCAAACCATTGAGGAGACCGGTCGATGAGTCTTTCCAGTCTGTCGGTTCGGCGGGGCGTTACCTTCGGCATGATTTTTCTTCTGATCTTTTTGTTTGGCGCGTATTCGCTCTCAAGGTTGCAACTGGATTTGTATCCGGACATGACTTTCCCCGCAGTGCTCATCATGACCAACTATACCGGCGCCAGCCCCGAGGATGTGGAAACGCTGGTGACGCGCCCCATCGAAGAAGGGGTGGCCACGGTCAAAGGTATCGAAAAGATTTCGTCTCAGTCCAAACAGGGTGCATCCATCGTGACAGTGGAGTTTGGATGGGACAAGGACATGGACCAGGCGGAAACGGATGTGCGCCGCAAAATGGACATGGTGACCATGCTTCCCGACGATTCCACCGCGCCCATTATTCTGGCCATGGATCCCGCCATGCAGCCGATAGTGATGATGACCGTTAGCGGTGAGTACTCCCTGGCCAAATTAAAGGAGCTGGCCGAAAACGATATCTGTGAGCAAATCGAGCGGCTGGACGGGGTTGCCTCCTGTGAAGCCATGGGGGGACAGGACCGGGAAATTCGGGTGTCGCTCAATCCGGATACCCTGGCCGCGTTTGGCATTGGCATTCAATCAATGATGACCGCCATTGGCATGGGCAATATGCAGGAGCCGGGCGGCGCCATTGACCAGGGGGCCCGATCATTCAACATCCAGACCACAGGTAAGTATCAGCGCATTGATGACATCCGCAATGTGGTGGTGGCGCAGCGGATGAACGGACAGGGAAAGCTGGTGCCGGTTTACCTGCATCAGGTGGCAGAGGTGACAGACACAGTTTCAGAGGAGACCCAGTCCATCGAAGTGGATGGCAGGCCGTCGGTGTGGATTGTGGTAAGTAAACAGTCCGGGTTTAATACGGTGAAAGCCGCAGAGGCCACCATCGCCGAAATCGGCAAAATTCGGCAGGCGCGGGGGGACAGTCTGAGATTCGGCATCCTGTTTAATCAGGCGGATTTCATTAATCAGTCCATTGGCAATCTGTCCTCGACCGCGATTGCCGCGATTGGCATTTCGTTTCTGGTGCTGCTTTTCTTTTTGCGAAATCTCCGCAGTGCGCTGATTGTATCCACCGCGATTCCCCTGTCGGTGGTGGCGACATTCGCAGTGATGAATCAAATGGGAATGACCCTGAACGTCATTTCCATGGCCGGGCTGGCTTTGTCGGTGGGTATGCTGGTGGACAATGCCATCGTTGTGCTTGATAACGTGTTTCGTCAGCGGCAGGAAGGCGTACCCATTCGCGACGCTGCGGTACTGGGGGCGACTGAGGTTTCCACCGCCGTGACGGCATCCACCCTGACCACTGTGTCTGTTTTTCTGCCGATTCTGTTTGTGCCCGGGATTGCGGGGGTGCTGTTTCGGGATATGGCAGTGACGATTTGTTTTGCGTTGTCAGTATCGCTGTTTGTGGCGGTGAGCTTTATTCCGCTTTCGGCGTCCAGGCTGCTGGGACTGAGTAAAAAACAGAAAGCGGGCAAGCTGGTGCGAAAGGATGCCACCTTCCGAATTGAGGCACCCTACGCCCGTTTTTTAAAACACGTCCTGTCTCATCGATGGATTGTTGTTGTGGGTCTTTTACTGCTGATTGGCGGTACCGTTGCGGTTGCCGTGACCATGCCAACGGATTTTATGGCTAAAAACGATCAGTCCATGGTGGCTGCCAAAATCAAGGCGCCGGTGGGCAGCAATCTGGAAGAAACCACGCGCTATGTGCGTGAAGCGATTGAACAGGTGAAAGAAAGCATCCCCAAAAAAGATCGCAGACTTATTGCGGCGGAGATAGGCAGTGGTTCGGGATTTTCGGCGCTGTTTTCAGAAGGGATTCATTCCGCGACATTGCGTGTGCCTCTGGTGTCGATGTCCAAAAGGACAGGGACGCAGCAGCAGTACGAAGCGTTGCTGCTTGAACATCTGGCGGATATTCCAGACCTGGTGTTTTCAATCGAGCAGCCCAATCCCACGGGCGGCAGTGGTGATATGGAAGTGATAATAAAAGGACATGACCTGAACGAGCTGCGCCGGGTGGGGCGGGAGCTGACAGATATATTGACCGAAATGCCTGAAATGGCACAGGTGGTGTTTTCATTCTCAGATCCCACCCCGCAAATCAATGTGGCGTTTGAGCGGGACCGGATGGCGGCCATGGGCATTTCGACGGCGGCGGTCAGTTCGGAGGTGGCCACTTTTTTTCTGGGCAGGACGGCGGCGTTTTTTTCAGACGGTGACAACGAACACCGGATTTACGTGCGGCTGGACAAAAAATTTCGGACAAATGTGGCTGAGCTTGAACGTATGCCGGTGTCAACCCCCTCCGGCCAGACAGTGCTTCTCGACAGTATCGCAGAGATTACTTTTGGCCCCGGACCGGTGACGATTTCACGCAGGAATCAGCAGCGGATGGTTACCATTGCCTGTTCACTGAAGGATGTGTATCGGAATGCATCCGGTAAAACCGAACGAAAGGATTTGGGGGCGTCGATTCAGCGGGTGCGAAACAGGTTAAAAAAATACGACTGGCCCGACGACATGGGCGCTGAAGTGGGCGGCACTGCGGAGGATTTTATAGAGTCCTTCATTGGACTGGGCATTGCACTGATTGTTTCGGTGCTGCTGGTGTACATGGTAATGGCCAGTCAGTTCGAGTCGTTCAGGGAACCGTTCATCATTCTATTTACGGTGCCGCTGGCGCTGATTGGCGTGGTGCTGATTTTTTCCTTTACGGGAAACAGCCTTGATGTGTCGGCGCTGATTGGCGTGATTATGCTGGTGGGCATTGTGGTGAACAACGGCATTGTGATGGTGGATGCGGCCAATCAACGCAGAAATGCCGGCGCTGTCACGCGGCTGGAAGCGGTGGTGCTGGCGGCGCAGACAAGGCTTCGGCCGGTGCTGATGACCAGCTTTACCACCATATGCTCCATGA
>JAFGWT010000304.1 GCA_016937015.1 Deltaproteobacteria bacterium
TGAAACAGTCACACAGCCAGAATTTTTCATCAGAGTCCGGAATCGATTTTCCCTGAAATTTCAACAACAACGGTTTGGGTGCTTTACTTGTTGGGTGCTTTACTTGTTGGGTCTTTACTTGTTGGGGAATCGATTTTCCCTGAAATTTCAACAACAACGGTTTGGGTGCTTTACTTGTTGGCTTTACTTGTTGGGCTTTACTTGTTGGGCTTTACTTGTTGGGCACACACAGGTGCGCCCGTACAGCTGAATTTCAAGGCCCCTAATCTGAATGGGCTGACCTGTGTTGTGTGTCTGCCCTGGTGCCCCGTTTCTGAGTGATGAGACAATCACACAAATGGGTCTTTTCAATGGAAACAGGAATCGATTTTCCCTGAAATTTCAATAACAACAGTTTGGGTGTTTTACGTATTGCTGTTTTACGTATTGCTCGTATTGCGCTCGTATTGCGCTCGCTACACGCTTCGGCGGATCTTAATTATCGAGTTGCGATCTTTGATAGTAATTGAGTGTGTTAGACTGCGCCAACAGATAACCGACCCAAACCGACGTTGCAAACCGACGTTGCAAACCGACGTTGCATGTTGTCTATGGCATTGGGTGGCAGAGATACTTAGGGGATGATTTGTTTTCACAAATCGCTACAGCGATCACTTGTTGTACTCTTCACAGTTTTTAGATCCGGCATCCTTCAGGCACGCACGGTCGCAGGCGTCGCAATAAATGCATTGCATGTAGTCCCAGTACGCCGCTTGCGCTACTGGGCCAGCGTCTGCAAAGCATTCGTCCTGAATTTCCATCCAAAGATCGTCGCTCCACGACTCGTTGACGCATAACTCAAGCGCGACGCAGGCCGGGTTGCTTTTGCAGGTGTTGACCTTTTGGGTACATGGGCCGCCGCCCCATCCCGCCCATGAGAAGCAGCTATATTCCCCCTTTTCAGCCTCATCCGCGTAGCATGGCGTATCGATGGTATTCATGTCTTCCGGATCCGCACAGCGGCTCCATTCGTCCCACAGATTGTGAGCGCAGGATTGTTCGCACACGGTACAGGCCACGCAGGTATCAATGGCGTCAAACAGTTCAACGGCCCCGTCCGAAATATGGTTGTCAGCGCGACAGGTCGCCAGGCAGTCCAACCACGCTTCGCCGGTGAGGCAATCGTTTGTGCCCTGGCAGCAAACGGCTTCTTTGCAATCGTAATAGGTTTTGCAATTGTTGTCGGCCATGCATGCCGTTACTTTCGGTTTGCAGATGGGGGTTTCCAACGCGCAGTCCCAGCATTCTTCGTAACAATCCACACCATCGCCGTCGCATTGCGATGCGTCGGTGCCGGAATCTGTGCCATCGGTTACTGAGTCCGTGCCTTCGAAAACATCCGTCTCGGTGACGGTGGCAGAGTCGGTCGTCTCATCATGCCCGGATGTGTCGGTTGCAGTATCGGATGTGTCGGTTGCAGTATCGGATGTGTCGGTTGCAGTATCGGATGTGTCGGTTGCAGTATCGGATGTGTCGGTATGAACAGATGTATCGTCTGTGTCGTTTGACTGGGTATCCCGGGTATCATCCGTCGCGGTATCCGTGTCTGTATTTTCGGTATCCTCTGTTGCTGTTTCCCCAACACACTTGTATTCTCCAAACACCACAGTGCAGCGGGCATTGGTGACCGTGCAATCATTCCAAGCCTGCCATTTGCCATTGTCGCAGCGCATCAGAATATCCCGATCACAATTAAATGTCCCAACATCACAGGCGTCCGTCGCCAGGCTGTCTTCTTTCGAATTCCCCGTAACGGAGTCCTTTATATTTGTGTCACTGTCGCCAGTGTCTTGCCCTGAATCCGATGATGTCTGTTGACCGTGAGACGTATCACTGTCCGGGTCACTTTGCCCGCTGGAACTGCAGGAAAAACAGAGCAACAGTAAACAAAGAAGCTGTATACAGAACAGCAAAGTGCGCAAACATGGATTCATGAAACCCTCCTGACAATGAAAAGCAATCATAACACAAGTAACGTATTTCGATGAAGATATAGCACGAAAAAAGCCATTTTGCTTCTACCATCCATCCAGCTTAATTGCTGATTTAGGTTTACGTTTGAGTTCATGCCCGGAAAGTGGCATTTGTCCCAGGAAAAAATGAATAGGTTAACTGGCAACAGGTAACTGGCAATAGTGTGTCAACCGGGCACCTTGGTAACAAATAGACCAGGCAGGTTGGTAACACTATTTCGGTTTCAACAACGGTTTGGGTGCTTTACTTGTTGCTGCTTTACGTGTTGCTGCGCTAATTCAGCTCCCCTTATCCATGGGGGCTGACCTGTGATTCCAATGTGCGGACGCGCAAATACGGTTGATCAAAACCATGGGCTCCCGTAGGGTTTGGCTATGGTGGACATGAAAACGAAAGATGGGAAGCAGTTGTTCAATGCACTGTTTGAGGAGCTGGCGGCCCTGTATGAGCCTGTGGCGCGGATGAGTGATGAAGCGCGCAATCGACTGAAGGTGAAGGTATTTTGGCAGATGGGGCATCGCATGTCTGAGCTGATGCAGGATGAACAGGGAGACCGTTCGGCGAGGTACGGCGATAACGTGGTGGGACAGCTCAGCCAGGCGTTCAAGGCGCGATTTGGCAAAGGATTTGGACGCAGTCTGCTGTTTTGCATGCGCCAGTTTGCAGAGGAGATACCCAAAGAAAACATTTCACCGACGCTGGCCTTTAGCCACTATCGCCTGCTGCTGGGGGTGGGAGATATCGCGTTAAGGGAAAAGCTGGCGCTTTCGGCGGCAGAGGCACAGCTAAGCGTCGAGGCGCTTAGAGTGCTGATTAACCAGTCGGCAACCCCGGAAGCTGAAATCCGCCATGGCAAAGAATTTTTACTGTCACCGCGATTGGGCCGCACCGGACTGGTGAAGGTGGAAAAGGACCCTTTGGGCGCCCAGGTTTGGCTGGTGAATCTGGGGTTTAACATCAGACGCAGCGGGCTGTTAAAAAGGACCGACGCATTGTCCGACGGGGATATCGTTGAACTGGGCAGGGTCGGAAAATTGAAAAAGCTGAATTGTAAAAAAACCGAACGCTACACATATGACGCCAGGGTACTGAAGGTGGTGGATGGGGACACGCTGGCGCTGCGCATCTCCCTTGCGGACAGCACTCTGGTGGATGAAAGAATTCGACTGAGGGGCGTGGATGCGAAGGAACGGTTGAGCAAGGCCGGCGAGGCGGCCACCGCATTTGTGAGACGTCGGTTACCAACAGGGACGACTGTCCGCTTGCACACTTTTACAGATGATCGTTACGGCCGCTATGTGGGAGACATTTTTTATGGGGAGCGCGATGTGTGGCTAAACCGTGAGCTGGTTGAAAGCGGATTGGCCAAATTCCTGGACATGAAGGTGTGACCATAGTATTATTGGCGTACCGATGACGCCGATTCCCGGCAATCAATCCATACAAAAGTACGACAATGTAGGATAAAACACAAAAGTCCACACGTGTGGACTTTTCAAAAATGCAGTCGCATTGACTACATTTGAATACACCGAAGCAAGCAACCCATCACGAATTTGGGAGTGACAAAAACGCTGGTTGGGTGAGACTCAGTCCGCGTAAACTGTGGCGTCGTGGGCGGCGATTTTGGCGGTGCGAATAAACAGTTCGGCCATCTGCTGGCGAATCACATCGGCGCCTTCAACGTACATGCCCCGCAGGCCGGAATCGTCGAACAGCTCGAACGGCGCCATGACGTAAAGGGTGCCCTTGCCCACCTGTTTGGTGGAGACCACATCAATGAGACTCTCCGGACGCTCCCACTGTTTGTCTTCGATGTGCTGGGTTCCCCACGACAGCTGCACCACCGGCGTCAGCCCATCGACCTTGATCGGCCGCAGTCTGTGATTGACAAACATGCGGAAGATTTGCTCGGTCCATTCCCTTGAGCCATGAACCTCAAACGGCAGGGTGCCTTTAAAATCAAATTCATCGCCGACAAACAGCTCAAATCCAAAATGGGATTGAAGCTGCTCGCCCGCGCCGGAGCTGATGGAATTGAGGGTAGCCAGCCAGATGACCGATTTTCCGGCTGCCAGCGCGTCGTCGAGAATCTTCAAATCAGCCGCACTGTATTTCTTTTTGGGCGCCCCCAGCATAATCACGTCGTCGCCGGCCCGCATTTTTTTATGCAGCCACGGGCGCAGCTGCGGTTCTTTGGTGAGGAAGCCGTAGGCGGTGCGATAGCTGCCGCGGTCCTGCTTCTGATGCACGGCGAACTCGCCATCGTTGCCGTAGTGAATGAGAAAATCAACGCCGTTGGGATATTCCCAGTTCACCAGTTCCTTTTTGTCTTCCTTTTTGGCCAGCCAGGCCACAGCGTTCATTGCAAAACGATGATGATCATCGATGAAGATGTCGGTTGTGGACAGTGCGTTATGGTCACCAATCACGACCACGCGGCCTTCGCCATAGTCAAACGCGGCGACGCCCGCCAGCGGTCCGCCCAGTTCGCCGGGATCCCGCCGCTTGTTGCCATTATGAGTGATATCGCCGTCGGGACGATAGGCGTCAGACCAGGCGCCCTTTTCAGACGACCACAGGATGCCATGCTCGGTTTCGAGGGAGCAGCCGTTGTAAAA
>JAFGWT010000305.1 GCA_016937015.1 Deltaproteobacteria bacterium
ACAAATGGCATATGTGAGAAAAAAAGGAAATCAGGTGGTTATTGTTCACGGCGTCAGAGATTCGGAAACAAAAGAGGTGCAACAGAAGACGTTGTTTGTTTTCTACTCAAAGGCCGAGGCGCTTGCGGCAATGGGGGATTCCTCCACCCGGTTTCAAAACACGCTTGAATCTGATTTTCCCGACATCAAGTTTGACTGGAAAAAGATCCGCGATGGTTTGAATTCCTGCATTGATGTATTGCCGGATTTGTATCAGTACAAATCGGAACGGGTCGAATCTCAGTTCCGTTTGGCACTCACTTCTTTTGCAAAAGAACTGCTGATTTGCGATCCGCAGTCACTGATATCATCTGCGGGTCTGTTGCAGGAACAGCGTCTGGCGCTGGAATACATTCGAGAGTTGATAGACTGGCGTCTGCAGCAGTCGGACCAGAAACCCACCAAATGGAATCAGGACAATCCATTTTACTGGCGCAGCATGTCGCAGCGCCGCGATGTTCCGATTGAGGGGGTGGAGGAATTGTCGGATCTGTATCTCCGCAAAGAGTTCGATAAAGCCGAGATGCTGGCGGCATTGCTCACTGACTGCTGGTCGCACTACGCCGAAGGGTATAACTATCTCGGCCTGATTGCGCTGAACAGAAATGACAGAAACACAGCTTTGAGCTGGTTTGAGAAGGCCAGGCAAACGGGTCGATCACTGTTCCCTCGGCGAATTGCGAAAGACCGTTATTGGACGGACCATGAGACCAGACCTTATATCCGCGCTCATATCTATCTGGCTCAAACGCATAATCAAATGGGAAACTTTGAAACCGCGCTCAAACATTGCACGGAGCTGGAAAAGGAGTGTCATCAGGATATTTTTGCTGCCCAGGAGCGAACGCCCATTTTTTTAAACATGGGTGATTTTTTAAATGCGGTCAAAGCGGCCAGATATGTGCGCGGATTGTATCCACAGGAAAATCTGCCCCTTGCGCTGGCCTTGTACGAAACCGGTAAACGCACTGATGCAAGGGTTCACTTTGTGGCCGGTGCGATTCGGTATCCAAGGGCGGCCCAAATGCTGGCGAGCATAGGGGGGGCGAGAGTTCCCAAAGCTTCCCGTGAAATAGAAGATCATAATATTGGTGTCGAATATTTGAATAGCCTTGATTACTACCTGCGCCAACAGTCGCCCCGTTCCAAACGGTTTTTTAAAGAAATTTTTAAAAATAAGTCTGTTCAGAAGTTACTGCACGACGCCGAAACTGTTCGCTCAAAATGGTTTGAAAATCGCGGAGCTGACCGCAAATGGTTCGAGCGAATGAATGAGATGGAATCCCTGGAGTTTGCAAAGGCGCAGGTATTGGAAATCTGGCGTGAAAAGATGGAGGAATGACATTGTGATTTATCAGGCACAGGCAAAAGCCGCGCAGCAACAATGCATCGGAACAACGACGGCTGCAAATACCGAAAAAACGGGTGACTTACTCGCCGCTGCGGAACGCATCCCTCAGACTGACGAACACAGTAAACAGCTGACATCAGACGCGTTGCGGCCGGAGCAGCGTACTGTTGTCGCGAATTTCGAAAACTATTTGCTGGATATTGTTACCCGCCCTTCGCCTGCAGCCGAGACGTATTTTGCGCGTATTGTGCTCCCGCCGCGAACTGGAAAAACGGTTGTTGCCGCTCATCTTATCGCTTCAACCAGGCTACATGCAGTGTTTGTTGTTCCCACCAGAAATCTCGTTCACCAGGTGGCCGAAGAACTGCAGGCACAGATTCCCATGGTGCCCATCGGCAAATTTTACGGCGAGAACAAAGAAACGGTGCAACGGGGCGTAAACGTGGCTACGTACAGTATACTGCAACGACATCATCAACTGCAGTCTGTTCCGGAAGAAATCAAAAACGCCACACTGGTAATTGCGGATGAAGCACACCATGCAATGACCGAAGACCGAATGGCGCTTTTTCAGGAAGGCTTCGGTGAAAACACCATACGAATCGCATTGACTGCAACCCCCGACTACAATAGCACCCGCAGACTGGCGCGGCATTTTCCGGTGTGCATCTCACACCTGAGTTTATATGAGGCTTTTCAAAAGGATCTGTTGGCGCCGTTTCGCATGTGGGTTGCCGAAGTTGATGCGGATGCATCCAGTATTCGATTGATTGCAGGGGAATATGACTCGGAATTGCTTGGGGAAGTGATGTCGTCCGCGCCATTTTTTCGCGCCGTGGAAGTTTTTCGTTACCAAACGGAAAACCGGCATACGCCAGCGCTGATTTCGTGCGTGTCACGCAGACAGGCGTATCTGCTGAAGTCTTATCTGGATCGACATCGGCCAATCGGTGCGAGTGCGCCCGCTTTGATTCTGGGAGAAACACCGGATTCAGACCGCATCGAGTTATTGAATCAATTTGAACGCGGTGAAATCGATACGATTATCCAGGTGGGTGTTCTTATCGAAGGATGGAATTCGCCTCGCTGCAAACTGCTGATTGATTTGGCGCCAACCCGTTCGCGGGTAAGGGCGACCCAGAAATTTTTCAGAGTGATGACCAGACATCATGGGCAGGAAGCGCGTATCTACATTGTTGTTCCCGATGGACTCCAGGAGGCGCCGCTGCTTCCAACTGATTTATTCGGCAATCCCTTTGATGAGTATATGTGCGGTGAGCTTTTTGACAGCGATTCGAATTCAGCTGGGTTCGCACCAGCCATTCGCTCAGTCCCCACCCCCATAGAAGGGGTGACCCTCAAAAAACGTATCAGAGATTTCCGGCGCTTTATTAAGCCCACAATTGACCCACAAAACCTTAACCATCTTCGCCTGGTGCTTGAAAGCGCACACCAATTTGATCGGTTTAGTCCGACAGGATTTCAGCGATTTCAGAAAATCAATTTTGAGCACCCATTGTTTACGGGCTCAGGGGGGCTGCTACTGGACCATTGTAGTATACATAACAGCAATTCCTACAACGACTGGCTGACGACTTTATATCCCGAAACCATGGCCAACATTCTGTACCTGGAAAAATCACATCTATGTGACCGATATTCCAACGAAGCTGATTTATCACGACTGCTGCAACAGGGGTCAGAACCGCCCGAACAAAGATGGACAGGATGGCTCGCTCTCGGCGGCCGCCTGGAACCCCGATGGGATACACCTGAAAATTTTCTGATCAGCTGCGAGAGTTACAATCGATTGTGGCGGGTAATCGAAAAATTGCGGCCTCGTGAACGGTCTATATTCATCAAGCGCTTTGGTCTGGATGGACTTGGCAAGTGGACGCTGATGGACATTGCCGAACACTTCAACAGGTCTCCAGAGCGAATCAGACAGATTTCTGCACGCGCATTCAGGAAGGTGAAAAGATACTGGTTTCAGCAGGAGAATGCAGTCGAAAATGCGTGGCAATAGAGTTACAATATTTCGCTCAGTTTACTTGACTTGCACATACGTGGTACTTTAGCTTCTTCCGATGTTCCACTCTCTCAGATTGTTCCTGCTATGCCTGTTTACCGGATGTCACTCCACCGACCAGCTGCTCATTCAAAATCTGTCGCTGAAACAACAGCTCGCCTGTTACACAGCTCAAAGACGGAAACCCAAAATATTATTGTCGGATCGACTCATCTGGATTTATCTGCGATGGCGCGTGCCACAATGGCGCAGCTTGTTGCATTTTGTAAAAGCGGAAACTTTTGTGAAATGGCATCAGAAGGGATTTAAGCTGTTTTGGAAATTCAAATCCAGACGAAAAAGGGGAAGACCGCCTGTTGATTTGAAAATTCAAAAACTGATTTTTGAAATGTCGCGGGATAATCTGTCCTGGGGCGCACCGAGAATTCAGGCCTAACTTGAAAAATTGGGTATCATTGTTGCGCTGGCAACGGTGCAGAAATACATGCCTCAAAAATTGAAACCGCCTTCTCCTCAGTGGAAGAATAAAAAACAAAACTTCCGATTTTCGGCGGACTGCATCACAGATACACAAGAAAAGCTGCATAGCTGCCTTTTCAAATCACATTTCTCGTGCATCTTCAGATGACACGCAATATCTCCTTGCGTCTTCAATCCCGAAATGCTTCCTCGCAACAGGAGAATTGCATTCCTGTTCATTTTACAAACCACTTAATTCTCTAACGCTAGTAAAAATTCATTTCAGCTTTTGTGAATTTTTTCAAGAATTTTGATTTTCGGTAGGGACAGCTGAAATGGCTGCTTTTGCAAATTCCGATGGGGGAACCATTTATTTAGGTGTTGCCGATGATGGTTCCTGTCCAGGGCTCGACAAGGCCGATGTTGCGCGAATCAACCAGCTTATCAGCAACGCTGCAAGCCAGCTTGTGAAAAGTCCGCTGACCGTGCGCACAGAAAATGTATCTGTGGAAAAAGGATGTGTTGTCATCGTATTAACGGTTCCCAAAGGATTGGATAAGCCTTACTTTGACAAAAATGGCGTCATTTGGCTGAAGACCGGTTCTGATAAAAGGCGCGTGAACTCCAAAGAGGAATTACGCCGTCTGTTTCAGGTCACCGACCAATTCCATGCGGACGAACTGCCAACAAAGGCAGACATCACTAAACTCGACAAACTGCGTTTTCGCGACTTTCTGCGCGATGTATACAAGCAGGAGTATCCGGATTCTCAGGCCGAATTAATTCGGCTGCTCCAGAACATGAACCTGGCCACCGATGACGGAAAGTTGAATCTGGCCGGTGTATTGATGTTTGCTGAATAGCCACAGCTCATCAAGCCTCAGTTCGTCGTGAAGGCCATTTGCTATCCTGGAAATGAGATTCACGCGACAAATTATCTGGATACTGAAGATTTCGAAGGACCGTTGCCACACCTTTTCAAAAATGCGATGGCCTTTGTCATGCGCAATCTGCATAAAATTCAAGCAGGACGTGGCGTCAACGCGCCAGGAAAACCGGAAATCCCCGAAAGCGTATTTGAAGAACTGCTGGTCAACGCCCTGGTTCACAGGGATTACCTGGTGAGTGCGCCTGTTCGGCTGTTTGTTTTCGACAACCGCATTGAGATCATCAGTCCCGGTCACCTGCCAAACAATTTGACTGTGGAAAAGATACGCGCCGGGAACGCCAATATTCGTAATCCAATACTTGTATCCTACGTGGCCAAGGGACTTTTGCCTTATCATGGCCTCGGCTCCGGCATAAAACGCGCGCTCTCAGAATGGTCGAGAATCGACTTTAAGGATGATCGGGATGGATGTCTTTTTGTAGCAAAGGTGCATCGAGAGCCGGTCGATACATTAAAACTGGCCAATAAAGGGGCAATAAAGAGGCAAAATCGAATCTCAGAAGCCCATGATGCCTCTATAAATGCCCCTATAAATGCCCCTATAAATGAATTTCAGGAGCAATTACTGAATGCAATTCGTTCAAATCCTGCCATCTCATACGACGAGCTGGCGCAGTTGGTCCAAAAGGATCGAACGACTGTTCGTCGAAACATTGGAAAACTGAAAGCTGCAGGATTCCTGAAACGGTCTGGCTCACGCAAAACCGGTCATTGGGAAATCATCGACTGAATTGGTTCATCTTTTCCCATTTTCGGCAGGCACAACTGCTGTGCGCCTGGTGCATCACTTCAGTAGTCGGCTTCAGATGGTGGATCGAGTGCAGTAGAGGCGCTATCCCCCCAACATTCTATTGTACCGACTACTGTGATACCGCAGCTAAAACCATTGCCAGATGTCAATTCAATGAAAGCTGTTGCAGGAATGGGTTCGTCCACCGCGGGGCCACGCCCCCAGCATTCGGCGATGCCATTGGGATGAATACCGCAGGAATGTACCGTTGCCGGCCCCAGTCCGACACTGGAAAAAGCAGTATCAGGAGGGTTGATATTCGGCCCTGGAGTACCAGCGCCCCAGCATTGAACCTGTTGATCAAGAGACCTTACACCGCAGGTGTGCCCCGCCCCTAAAGAAATGTTATCAAAGGAAACGCCCTTTGGCGCTTCGGTCTGGCCGTAGCCACCTCCCCAGCAAGCCGCAGTATTGTCAATGAGAATACCGCACGTAAAAACCGTGCCTGCACTAACATCTATAAAGACCTCTCCAGGCGCCACGGATTGGCCCCAATCATTCGAGCCCCAGCAGAGAATTGCACCATCGGGCGTAAGCCCACAGGTGTGGTCACTCCCGGCCGCAATCTGAACAAAAGCCAAATCCTGTGGTGGTGTTGATTGGCCATATGTATTGTCTCCCCAGCATTGTGCATGACCATCCGCTCTTATGCCGCAGGCGTGGTCCGTTCCGACCGAAAGAGTTACAAAAGATACAATTGGAGCCGCAGAGCCCTTTCCAAGACCCTCGCCCCAACAGATAGGCTGTCCACTTGAATCCAGGGCGCAAGCGAAATTATTTCCCGCACCAATCCGCTTCTCTCGGAGCACCATGCAACTACCTGATACACACGTCCCCTCTTCTCCCGACAAATCGCAAGATGTCACTGACGTTGTATTCTGGAACTCGCAAGTGTGTGTTGCCATATTGCATTGAGAAATCTGACAAACCGGTGGTTCTTCTCCACACTGGGAATTGGTCACGCAATCGACACAGTGGTCACTACCATCACATACCTGATTTTTTGCAGTGCAATCATTTCCACAGACACCACAATTCTCATCGCTGTTTAAATTACACGTATCTGTAGCAGTATCGACGAGCTCAGTTGTCACGGAGTCAGTATCTGCTGTATCAGTATCATATTCAGAATCAATTACCGTATCCTCGTCACTCGTAATATCCGTCCCAGAAGTGGTATCTGAGAATTCCTCGGTTGCGGAATCCGTATCAGCGGTATTAACATCCGTATCAAACCCACTTGCAGTCTCTGTGTTAAAATAACTGACTGAATCAGTATTGGTATCTGTAGCGGTATTGGTATCAACCACCATGTTCGAACTCGTATCCGTATTCGTAACGGAATCAGTATCCGAATCCACCACAGTAATATCGCTGGAACCTGTGCCATGCTCAGTTGTGGAATCAGAATTGGAATCAGTATCTGAGTACCAGGTATAGCCATCAAGGTCCGTGAAGACCTGGCATCCTGTTGCCAATATAAATGCAATTAATAAAACAGGTTTTCTCATCTAAAAACTCCCGTGGACTGCAATTCCCATGAATGTCTGGCCAATCAGCGGGGTTGTTTGAACTACCAGTTTTTCTTTCGAACTTTCTTTTTTATGACCAACGATCGCGAAAATCACGCCAGTTATTGCCAGAGCAGAGCCGGTTGCAAGCAGAACGTTGGTGGCAGTGGCAAGCGACTCTGCTCTGTCGTACATATCCTTGTTGCTTTCGTCACAATCCTTTTTACCATCGCAATTATCTTCAAGCTGATTTGCTTTGGAGAGCGTCAGTTTTCCGGTAACCAGCCCGGAAATCATTAATGCGCCACCGACGGATGCGGTAATAATGCCTGCAATTTTCAGAGGATTGTGTTGGGTTGCAGGCGTTGATACCAGCGCGTTCTCTGGCATATGTTCAGTTTCAGCCGGAGTGTCACTGCTGTTTCTGACAGTTTCGTCATCAGATTCACCATTCGCTTCAATTGTAATGAATTGAGTACCTCCCACCTGAATATTGCGGTTGAGCAGTTCCTCTCCCCCATCCACAATTTTCAATTCGTGTACCACACTGGCGGCCACCATCAGTTTTCCTGGCAAAGGACAGGTTCCGCGCTCTTCTCCATTAATGAACACGATCGCTCCCTCCGGCGCCTTAATCTCAACAAATCCAACCAGTTTTCGCAAGCGGTCCAACTCGGCCTCGACTTCATTGCGGCGTTTGAGGGTAATCTCGTCAGCGCCTTGCGCCAGAAATGTCTCAAAATCCTCAAGTGCTCGGCCATATTGCCCGGCAGCGGTTTCACACTGGGCAATGTTATAAAGAATTTTCCAGCTTGGTTTTATTTTATACGCCTTACGAAACGCCGCCGCCGCTTTTGAGTACTCTCTATGCTCAAACAGCGCAGCCCCTTCTTCAAAGGCGCTTTGCGCTGATTCTGTACCCGCAAAAGCAGAGGATACAGTCAATGTAGTTAGAAGGACGATTATAAAGATGATTCGCATTCTTATTTACTCCATAGTGTAACAGTACGAGAGTATCCTGAAACGGGCCATTTTTCCATAGTGGTTTGGGGATATTGCTTTTTCGACGTCTGGAAAAATTCACAACCGAACTATAAAGCACCACGCACGCCAATCCATTTTCCATTTGTATCTATATGCTGCGCAACTGGGGTTTGATGTTATCAAATCGAGTCCGCCATTCCTGCACTTGATCCCTGTTAAAATATCCGTTTCGACCAAATGAATCCGGGTACTCAGCGCGGATGGATTTGAGCGCCTGAGACAATTTTATATAGTATGGCAATCTCTCATTGCGGTTCACATCGCCAAATGCGGGATGAGGCCCCGCCTGAATTGCTGTTCCTGAGTCAAAATCGTGAAACACGAACCCTTCACCCAGCTCCTCTCTCAATGCCTCCTTGCCGTTTAGCCTGTCAAACCAGAACTGGTCCAGTATTGTCAGCCAATTCACCCCTTTGATACCATCGCGAAGTAGTCTGGCGTGAATAGATGGAAAATCAATTTCGAGCCCGTGAAACCGATTAACCAACGCCCGGAATTCATCCATAATACTTGTGCCCCTGGAAACATTGACAAAAGGAATGAGCGCGAGACCTGCATACCCGTGCCAGGGATGAAGAATATTGCAGAACTCCAATACTAGTTTGATAAAGGCCCCTTGTGGATGGCACGCTATCCACGTTAGCGGCAGTGTTACAGAAAAATAGCTAAGTTTGCCTGGCCTTAACTCCTCCGAAAGGGATCTGACCGTGTAGTGATTCGCATCATTGCGCTTTTTACCTCCGTGAAACACCAGACTCATTGAGTCTTTGGGGTGCAGGTTCGGTACCCAACTTGCAAGGTTGGCGATTTGTGTGCCGCTGATTTTTTTAGGTTTCCAAGTTAGCGGTTCTGCTCCCCAAATAAGCTTATAGTCGGTTTGTTTTTGATACAGGTCAAAACATTGGATGACGTTCTGGCGTACGGCAGCGTCGCTGCCGTTTTTGAAATACAATGTACAGACCAAACCAATACAGTATTGAACATTTCCATCTCTTTCCACCGTGAGTTCATCCAGCCCGCGCACAGCTTCGTCAAAACTCACGCCCCATTTTTCTAAAAACGACATCATGCACCTCCAGGGCCTGGGCCCGATTCATCGGATGATACGGCGAACAACCCAAAAACCGCAACCGCTGCCGCCGCGGTTGCGGTGACCGGCGCCGATGCCACCAGCGCTACAGCCACAACACCCACCAGTAACCCCAGTCCAACCATCGCGGCAATATCATCCGGTATTTTCTGTGGCTCCGGTTTGGGAAACGGGATTATCTTGTTATTATCGTCTTTGTTGATATCCTGATCTTTGCTCTGATATGGACTCCTCGAGATTGGCACCGGATCTCTTCGCTCATCATCATCATCATCATCCTTGCATTTACAATTTTGATCATTCACTTCGATTACATTATCCTCCGACCCTGCAATTTCCGCATATGCGTCCGCTTGCCCTTCATTCCAGGAGTCATTTCCCAATTTGCACTCGATAACTGCCTTGATATTGTCGCCCGCCCAGGGTTGGGCCGGGTCTCTAACGACTATTGCATCGGGACGGCGGCTACCTCTATGAAACCAATAATTGGTCTGCCGCCACGGCTCATTATTACTCATAATCGGCTGCGGATCGCCGTCCATTCTGTAGGGAACTTCCGCTTTGGTAGTTCTCGTGTAACCACTTGCTGCATCTCTCGCCTTCAGCTCATTTTCAATGCATCTTTGCCCCTGTCCCGAAGCCTGACAATCACACTTTATGTCACAGATCTCCTGAACTTCTGCCAAACAATCATGTTCCATAGCCTGGGCGATCAGCGGCGGCTGCATTTCCCCTGCCATGGTAGCTGAATTCGGTGGACTTCCACCTGGCCCGCAGTTGTTAAGCATCATGTCGCCCAGCAACTGGACGTTCTTTCCCTCAAATTTCACATGGCAATTGTCGAACCGACCCCTCTCGCTCATTTTGCGGAGCAAAATAAGCTGCCGGGGTGCCTCAAAAAGAAAAAGCCCCGAAGCAATTGCTTCGAGGCTTTTTTCATTTTGAGGCGGGGTGGACGGGACTCGAACCCGCGGCCTTCGGCGTGACAGGCCGACGTTATAACCAACTTAACTACCACCCCGATTGTTAAAGAACTTTGTTGTCGTGTTCCGTGTTCCGTGTTGTAGAGACGTAGCATGCTACGTCTCTACGGTGTCTCTACGGTGTCTCTACGACAAAATGTGCCTTCACCCTAAACAACAAAAGCCCCGCTGAGTTATCAACGAGGTTTTCGAATATATAGAACTGCTCTTGCAGAATAGGCCTTGCAACAAATTGGGTTGCAAGGACTTATAGTAGCTCAATTACCATCCGCCCAAATCGTGAAACGCGACATTGTATTCCCCATATGACAAGCATATGAAATCATGTAACAATAGCTAAATATACAGGCTGTTAACCAGCAGGTTGACTTTACATGTCGTAAATGGATGCCCTTTTGATTTTTTACAACCAGAAAGCAATTCAAGATGGTGGGTTTTGCTGGTGAAAGGAATTTCTGTACTGCATGTTAGAGCAAAGAAAGGTACTTTGTGCGGTCTATACGCGGCAATCCGTTGAGCGGTTGCGGAAGGGCGATTTCGGCTCATGTGATGTACAAAGAGAATTGTGTGAGTCGTTCGTTCGCGCAATGGCATATGAGGGTTGGCATCTGGTGAAACAGCGGTTCGATGATGTGGGCTACAGTGGCAACAGCATCGACCGGCCAGCTCTGCAGCATTTGCTTCAATGCGTGGAACGCGGCATTGTAAATCAGATCGTTGTACAACGGTTTGACCGTTTGACGCGCAATCTGCATGACTGGATTTGGCTGAATGAATTTCTAAAAAGCCGGTGCACTGTACTTTCCATCGTAGAGGGCAGTTTGGAAGTTGCTGGTGGCGCCTTTACAGATTTTGTCGGCAACATACTGGCTACATTTGGGCAATTTGAACGGGATATCATTCTTGAGCGCATGAAGGATGCGCGTGATAGTCGCGCTATCGAAGGGATGCGCTTTGCCGGAAAGCCGCCAATTGGGTACAGATCCCATCCCGGCACCAGGCAACTGGTGATTGATGAGAGTGAAGCGCACCTCGTCCGACGCTTCTTCGAACTGGCGGCCAATGGCAACAGTACAGCCGCTATAGCGCGTATCGTAAACGAGGAAGGCCATCGCACGAAAATGCATGGTAAACAAGGCGGAAAACTGTGGACAGGTCGCACAGTGTTGCAGGTGATTCGGAATCCTGTGTATTTGGGTGAACGGCTATATAAGGGGAAAATATTCAACGGCATTCACGAAGCCATTGTTACAAAACAACTTGTTGAAGCTGCGCATACGCAAATATCAATGCGACATTCTAACAAACCGAAAAAACGCATTTCGTTTAAAACCGATCCATTCGATTTGAGAGGAATACTACACTGCGGACGATGTGGAAAGCCAATGACAACATCGATTTTTCGTAAACGAAGGAAAAGTAATCATAAGGTAAGTACATATCGATACTACCGATGTCGCGGTAGCGCTGAGTCACCCGCCTGCATTCCGCCTGTCCAAGTTCCGGCACATATTGTGGAAGACGAAGTGCAACGGCTGCTTAAGAATCCATGGCAGAATGTTCAGGGGGCGCATGATTCAAAGCGTTTGCTGATTTCAAACTTTGAAGAACTGGCGAATGTATGCAGCAGGCGAAAGTTGCAGTTTATCCGTGAACTCGTTTGGTCCGCCTCATGGGATCCGAAGAAACGACAAGTGCATTTGATTCTCGATGAGATTAATCTGGAGCGATTGTGCCAGTGACATCTTTAGCAGCGTTAGATATCTGGCATCCTTTGAAAGCATAAGACAGCAAATGTCGCACGTTGGTTGTAGAACGATTGCCGAGGCGAAACAGAACTCGACCAGGCGTGCCGTGTCGCAATTCAAAAGGAGCGTTAATGCCGAACTACACAATTGACAGAGATAAACTGCACAGGGCCGTCAGGCATATGGGAGAAGAATATTTTTATTGCCTGCTGGACGATGCTATTGACCTTATATCTCAGGAAAAGTTGGCCAGACTCATCAAGGGATACTTTCATCCGGATAAGCTACGACCTGATGCGAAACCGCTTTCGGTAGCGGAAAAGGTGAATCGCTTTCGGGATGCCAGTCATGCCGGTGAATATTATGAAGAATTTGATGTAAACTCGAAGAATTGCGACGACACATCAGTAGGTACGCGGGCGTGGTTCTCAGAGTGTCGGCGTCTTTTCTATTACGTTGCTTCCGATTTCAAGAACATGGCGTCACATGAGGCGTTGTCAGCATTTGATGTTTTATTTGGCTTGCTCGACGATATCGATGAGTGCTCAGTTGAAATTCTTTTTTTCGGAGATGAGGGCGGCGCGTATCAGGTGCCTGTGGACTGGGAGACAGTTTTCCCTGCTTACTTTGAGTGCCTGTCGCAAAATACGACGCCCCACGAGTACGCCCAGCGTGCAATAGCTCTGATAAGTCAGCGAGGGACATGGGGGAGAGAGGCACACTTTGCAGCTGCCAAACAATGGGCAAATCCTGAGGAGAAAGTGGCGCTCGAGAACGCTGAACAGCAGGATTTGTTGAAATAGGGCGAACGCAATAACCTGAAAAAGCAAAAATATGTTTTCAAGCGACGTGAACGATTGGCAAATCTGACCTGTGTGCCTTTAGTGCAATGATGCAATTCTTTCAAGCGCTGCGGCAACTTCCGATTTGCCCGCGCGTCCTGCTGCAAGCGTCATAGTCAAATCATAGAGCGACTCTGAATTCCGTACTGTTGTTATGCCGTTGAGGTCGAGAAAAACGAGAGCGCAGAGTAATCCGGCGCGCTTGTTGCCGTCCAAAAACGGATGATTGCTGACGATGTGAAACAGATACGCCGCTGCCATCGCAAAGATACCTTCGTGAACATACTCACCATCAAAGGTCATCTGCGGTTGCGCCAGTGCAGATTCCAATAGGCCGCGATCTCGAATTCCCTTACCGCCTCCATATCGCGCAAGCTGCATGGCGTGAATCTCAAGTGCATCCTCTATTGTGAGAAATTCAAAGTTCATTTGGCGAGTTTTTGCAGGGTTTCATCGTGCGCATCCATCATTCGTTTAACGGAGTTGCGAACTCTGGCGCCATGTTCTTCCCGTATCGGGCGGATAATCAGAGATTCGCCATCGGTTTTTACTTCCAGCCTTGTTTCCTTATCGATATTGAGCAGGTCCAGTATTGGCCGTTCAATAATGAGTCCCAGACTGTTTCCGATTGTACTGAGTGTTTTTTCCATCTTCGTCACCTCGTTAGAACATTGTTCTAATTAAAGTATAACTAGAATGTTTTGATTGTTCAACGACGATTTGTTTTGATACGGCGGTGGGGATGATGTTCCTGATGATATCATCTCGAGCAGCACTCCCGCTGTTGATTGCGCTTCGCTCCGTCGACGCGACTGAAAAACTACAGCAGGCTGTACTTTTTCAGTAACGCGTTAACCTCAGAAATGGATTCCCCCTGATTCTGTTAACCGAGATGTGGATTAGGGCAGACGGATTATTGGATTCTCAGACCAGAAAATCTGAGAATGGGGGGGGCGGAGGGGTAGATTGGGGCTAAATGGCGGGTTTCTGTTAACCAGAGATTTGTCCGCCTCCGCCCTTTGGGCTATGGCGCGATCGTCAAAATACGATTGTTGAACTCGAAATTTTATAACCGCGCCATAGCTCGCGGCAGCGAGCGACGGCGGGCAGCGAACCACAGAATGTCGACTGTTGACGCGGCCGCTCTCAATCATTTTGCTTTGCAAAATAATTTGCCGCGGGCATAAAAAAAGGCCCTGAGGTTTCCTTCAGGGCCTTTTTTTATGCGGGGTGGACGGGACTCGAACCCGCGGCCTTCGGCGTGACAGGCCGACGTTATAACCA
>JAFGWT010000306.1 GCA_016937015.1 Deltaproteobacteria bacterium
ACGCTGCCTCAGTTCGCCGAACCGAAGGTCGGCATGGTACAGGCGCGCTGGGGCCACATCAATCGCGGTTACTCGCTGCTGACCCGGATTCAGTCACTGATGCTGGACGGTCACTTTGTGATCGAACACGGTGCCCGTCATCGGTCCGGTCGATTCTTCAATTTTAATGGCACTGCCGGTATCTGGCGGATTTCCACCATTCACGATGCCGGCGGCTGGCAGCACGACACTCTGACCGAAGATATGGACCTGTCCTATCGGGCGCAGCTTCGTGGTTGGCAGTTTCTGTATGTGGACGACATCATTGCCCCGGCTGAGATTCCGGTGGAGATGGCCAGCTTTAAGTCTCAGCAGCACCGCTGGGCCAAAGGCAGCATTCAGGTATGCAAAAAAATGCTGCCCACCATTTTAAAAGCCGATGTGCCGTTCAAGGTTAAAATGGAAGCGTTTTTCCATCTGACCAATAACTTCGCATATGTACTGATGATTTTCCTTGCGCTGCTGTTGTTGCCCAATCTGCTGGTGCGCACCGAACACGGCTGGCGTGAAGTGATTCTGATTGATTTGCCATTGTTTTTTGGCACCACAGGTTCCATCGGCATGTTCTACATTACGGCACACAAGGAACTGTACGGTCGCCCCTGGAGCGCGCTGGCAAAAGTGCCGCTGTTGATGTCACTGGGTATTGGCCTCTCCATTAACAACGCCAAAGCAGTGCTCGAAGGTGTGTTTGGTCACGATACTCCCTTTGTTCGCACCGCCAAACACGGGGTGGGCGACAAAAAAGAAAACTGGCACAAAAAATCCTACCGCGCACGCAAAGGTCTGGTACCGGCCATCGAGCTGTTGTTCGCGGCCTACTTCGTTGTCACCATCATCGTTGCCTACCAGGGCGGACACTTCATTTCAATTCCGTTCCTGATGCTTTTCCTGATTGGCTACCTGTACGTTGGGGTATTCTCCATCTACCAGCGCAGATAACCCCTCATCTTTTTGCCCCATTTGGGGAAACATTTTTTTCCAACTGATTTCTGCAGTCATAAAACCTTTGGGACAGTGCCAACGTCCACAACTGTATGAAACGCTATGGACAGATTTTACTGTTTTTGTTGGTGGTCATTGCAACATCTGCGTTGAGCACAGGGCTGGCCGCACAGAGAATTTGCGATGGTGATGCGGCTGTCACCACAACCTTTGCTGTGGCCTTCCATGTGGCCACGCGGGACGAGCCCCGCACCTTGGCGCACATTGAAGCGATACTGAGCGAGGCCAATCGCCAGTTCGCCGGTGCTGGAATTGAATTTCGCATGTCACAGCAAAGGATGCTTGCGGAGTCGTTTCAGGTGATGGAAACCATTCGGGAACGACATCAGGTTAAGCCAGGCCTGGTGGACCGCGTGATAAATGTAGTGGTGGTGGATGAAATTCAGGATCCCACTCCCTCAAAGGCCACGCGGAAAGCGGCAGCGGCCCAGGGACGCAAACCATCGGGCAGACTGGCGGGCGCGCACATTCCCGCCCCTCGAAAGAAGCCCGACACATACATTCTGCTCGCATCGAACGGCAAGCCCGATACCCTCGCCCACGAACTGGGGCATTTTTTTGGCCTGCCCCATCACCGGGACCCCCAAAATGTGATGAGTTACGGCAGAGACAGAAAATCCTTTAATGAACATCAATTGGCGGTAATTCGAAAAAAGGCACGCCTGATTCAGCGACGCCACATTGTCAATTTTACCAACCGTTGTACCGACCGCTGAGGGAATACTGGCATCATCTCATGGTTAAACACTGAACATAGCAATTTTATCGGTCTGCATCTCTTTACTTTTATTGGACCATCCGCAAAAATATAAAATATTAGAAGCAGCATAAAAATAAGGGTTTAGGGAGATTGCGTAATTGGGTTACCAGCCGGTTGCGCTCATGATGAGTGATGAAACGGTGATTGTATGAAAAAACGTGTATGTCTGATTGCGTTGGCGCTGATTGTTACCGCCTGTTCCAAAAACAGGGGTGCGGTGTTACCTCCGCCGCCATTGCCGGTCACTTTGCCGGGAGATCTGTGTCCTGCGCCGGTGCCGTCGGTGAATACTCAGGTGTCTCAGACATCCGGCGAGGCGAATAATCCGGTGGTGATCACAGGGGACAGGGGATTTTATGTGGCATGGCAGGACTGGTTTGGCCGTTATCCCACCATTAGCGGCGTTGTTGTGGACGACGCGGGACTGCCTGCATCGGAAGTGACCTATTTTACCGGTGAAGCAAAATGCAAGGCCCCCACCGTTTCGGCGGATGCAACGGGGACGTATCTCTCGTGGATTGACGGTACGCAGGCGAAGCTGGTTCGGGTGGGCCCAAAGGATGAAAAACCACTGCGCTTTGGTAATACTGTGAAGGACGCTGTTTCCGGCCCATACGGCGCGCTGGTGTGGGATGAGCGGGGAACCCTGTATTTCAGGGGAGATGGCCGATTGGGGCTGCCTGACAAAGATGGGAATAGACCGGAACCGATTCCAACGGTGGTGGCCCAGGGAGGGATTGAATCCCCGGCGGTGGCCT
>JAFGWT010000307.1 GCA_016937015.1 Deltaproteobacteria bacterium
GAGAGTTCCTTTAAAATCTCCATCACACTCTTGGCGTCGGAGGATGACAGCCCGGATGTGGGTTCATCGAGAAACAGAATGGCCGGATCTGTGACCAGTTCCATGGCCAGATTCACTCTCTTTCGCTGTCCGCCGGAAAGTACACGGGATTCCGGGCCACCGATAATCGTGTTGGCGCGATGGGCGATATCCAGTTCCTGAAGCACCTGCACCACCCGATCGTGAATCTCCTGCTCACTCAACCCCCGCATGCGCAGTTTGGCTGTAAAGTAGCAGGCCTCATACACCGTGAGCTTGCGATGGACAATGTCATCCTGGGGCACATATCCGATATGGCCGCGCATGGCATCAAACTGCTGATGCAGATCCACGCCGTTTATCAGCACCCGCCCAACGGTGGGTTGCATGTTGCCATTCATGTTTTCCATCAGCGTGGTTTTACCGGCACCCGCCGGCCCCATCAACGCCACGAATTCGCCTGGTTCGATAGTGAAGGAGACGTCGCGAAGCAACCTGAATCCGGATTTTACATCGAAACAGATGCCCTGCACTTCCACTCGGGTGGACAGACGCAGGTCGTCACTCTCCACCGCACCATCAGCGGCAATGCGCATACGCACCGGACCAATCTGAATGTAGTCCGTGGTTTTGACCATCACCGGTTTGGTAACCTTCTCGCCGTTGACGAACGTGCCGTTGGCGCTGCCCAGATCCTCAAGCTCATATCCACCGGATTTCAGCGTGAGTTTGGCATGGTGTCCCGAAACCATCGGATGGTCGACCCGGTACACATTGTCTGCAAGTCGCCCAATGGTGATAATGCCTGTTGTCGCGCGAATCAGTTCTGTTGGCATGCTACTTCCCCTTGCCTTTCGAACCGGCAGCTGGTGCATTGCCACCCGGCACCACGGCCTTGCGAGATTTAACCGCCACCGCAATAATCGACACCGCCACCAGCACCACAAGAAGCGCAACCAGGACCACAATGGCATTCATTGCATCCGCCCCGGCGGGTGGTTTCGCAACCACAAATTCTTTCTGGCTCTCCCCTTTTTGGGTCCACTTGTTCGATACCTTGACAATGCCCGTCTCCACCATTTTGTTCAGCTCACCCACCACCCGGTAAGGGGCAGCGGAATCCGTGACCAGTTGCTGGTCTCCCACACGAATCACAATCTGTCCAGGCGCACCACAAAACCCGCTGCCATCGATGGTGAGTTTCGCGGTTCCGCTGTCAATCTGTTCACGGGTGGCGGATTCCGGATATATGGCCTTAATCACTGGCGTGGGTTTTTGGGATGTTTTGGCCCGGAAGGTGATGGGATCCTGCGCTTCGCCATTCACTTTCAAAACCGAGGTATGCTGAATCTGCGGTGCTGGTTCGTAACACATGAAATTCACCAGCAATCGATACTGGCTGCGAATGCGGTACCAAAACGTCTGTCTGACAAAAGTGTCGTAAGACGACTCGCTCTTTTTGTATATGGACTGTCCCCATGTATTCTGGGACAACTCATAAAGACCGTTTTCAACCTTGTGGGAGTTGCCCAGCGTATCGTATTTGCGGTCGAGTTTGAAGCCCACGGTCCACACCGGAACAACCCCCGCCGCGTGAGAGTCCTGAACGCAGCTACCCTTGCCTTCACCCTTATCCGCACCACCGGTGATTACAACGATGGCGCGATATTTGTCTTTTGTTGAAAACAGGTCGATGCTCTCTGAGATGGCCTCACACAACCGGCCGGCTTTTTCCTTGTCGTCGACAGTGGAAATGGCATCAATGCCCGCATAGAGTTTATTGGCGTCACCTGTAAATCCCACCCGCAATTGAGACTCCGCACCGGCGACCATGGCGGGAAAAGTGGATATCGCAATTTCGTCCCGTTTCACGTCCATGGCACTAATCAGGTTTTTGGCGGTTTTCTTCGCCAGCGCGAATTCAGAGGTATATGACTGAGAGATGTCCATAAGTATCAGCACCTGCGCGCCTGTCCATCCCGCCACTGTGGATTGTTCCTTTTTCAGGTTCAGATTGGCAATGACACCGCCCTGCTCTTCCCCGAATTCATCCATACTCAATCCAAATGCCGTACCCGGCAGTTTACGCTGGTAAGCGCCCCCATCCACCACGTCCACAAAAACGGCGGTCTGCGCCGGGAACCCCCCCGGGTTGATTTGCCAGTGAACGGTCCGTTTGGCCTGCGCGCTGTTTCCTGCGAACATGACTCCCAGCATTGCCGCCAAAGCCCAAATAAAAGACATACCTTTGATTCTCATAAAAACCGCCTTTGAATAGATAATTTCAATCCAAACGTTCGTTTGCTTCTTCGGTCGTTACCCAACAGTTTTCGATACTTTGCATATTTGTCCAATGGATTAGCACATTCCTGTAAAACCATCAATGATACTGTGAATCAGTTTTTGCCAATCGGACGTTCGTGACAGAAAAATTGTCTTAAAAACGACATAACGATGACACTGGCGCATTCATCTCCGTTCTGTCCCCATCGGTGACCGTCGCTACGGATTTGCGGAAATGGTCTGAACGGGGGTCAATGTCACTTCGAAATGACGCTGGCGGCACGCAGCACCAGCTTTTCCTGACCGTCCAGAATAATGTCATCACCATTGGAAACCGCCTCATAAACGCCCAGCGCACCGGCGATGCCCACCAAAGAAGGGTTTTCCCGTGAGAGCATTTCGAATGACATGGAAGAAAAATGCGCCGCTACATACCCCGAAATGCGCGGCATGAAGGGCACAAACGACTCATCGAGATACTCAATCACCAAAATATACGCCCGTTTATCAGCGCCAAGCAGCTTTTTAGCCTCGGCGGCGGTGCCTGCCCTGATTACTGTTCCCTGAGTCCTGCCACCAAATCCCCGCTGACCATGGGCCACCACATCCGCCAGCATCTCGACCCGGACGCTGTTGAGCATGATGGGAGAACCAATGGGGATACCTGCGGCAACCACGAATTTATCGAACGGTTTTAAAAAGCCACCATCGCGCGCTTCAGAAGCTGCCTGGCGCAGCATGGTGTCCGAATCACTGACAATCGGACAAATGAGCGGATACACGCCTCTGCAGAGCATCAGTCTGCGCTGCACCGCATCAAATGGTGTCACCGCAACGATGGGGCATTCAGGGCGAAACCGCGACAGCAGACGGGGCGTGTTGCCACCGTAGGTAGGGGCGACAATGGCGCTGGCCTGTATATTCGCTGCAGTCAGTACCGCAGACTGCGCTATGCCGTCGCACATATTGCCCGTATGAAATTGATGGGCGCCACAAACGGGTCTGTAGGGTGAATTTTCGGCTTCGATTGCAATGCGGTGCATCATTGCGGCGGTTTCGACCGGATACCTGCCTTGAGCCGTTTCTCCCGAGAGCATGACGGCATCGGCGCCGTCCAGAATCGCGTTGGCCACGTCGGCCACTTCCGCCCGGGTTGGCAGCGGATTACGAATCATACTGTCCAGCATTTGGGTGGCGACAATGACCACTTTTCCTGCATCGTTGCATTTATGTATAACTGTTTTTTGAATCAGCGGAATTTCCTCCGGGGGCAGTTGGACACCCAAATCCCCGCGAGCGACCATGATGCCGGATGAAACCCGAATGATCTCGTCAATGTTTGCAAGGCCCTCGCCATCCTCAATTTTGGCGATTATGAGCGGCATTGTCCGGTCCGGACGGCGATGTCTCTCGAGCACTTTTTGAATCTCGTGAATATCGGCAGCCCTGCGAACAAAAGATGCGGCGACAAAATCCATATTTTCCCGCATTGCGAAACCAAGGTCGGCAATGTCCTTTTCTGAGACAGCCGGCAAACCGGTTTTCACCCCAATGACATTCACATTTTTTCTGGCTCCAATGATACCATTGCTGTGAATCAGGCATTCGATGCGGGTAACATCGCTACGAAGCACCTCCAGCTCAACCAACCCGTCAGCTATAAGTATTCTGGTTCCCTTTTTCACCTCTGAAGGCAGTTTTTTATAAGAGATTGACAACAGACGCTCGGTTCCGGGGACGTGCTCAGTCGTGAGTGTGATATGTTTCCCCGCCTCCAGCCGAATCGGCTCGCCATTTGCCACATCCCCGGTCCGGATTTCCGGCCCCTGGGTATCTGCCAGCAGTGCCACAGGCATGCCGACTTCGGCGCTCGCCTGCCGAACCAACTGAATCATATGCTGATGGTAATCGTGATCGCCGTGTGAAAAATTAAACCGGGCGACATTCATTCCTGCACGTACCAGATTTTCCATAAGTGCGGGCGTCTGAACAGCGGGACCGACGGTACATACCATTTTGGTTCTCCGGTACAGCATCAAATCATCCATGGCTTACCCCCTTCAAAACGGGCTGAATTTGCAGAAAACATATGCCTCCTGATGATTTTGTGCAATCCAGTTTATTTATGCACATGAGGCGGGCGGCCACATCACCTGGCAAGTCAGCAACCTGGCGCATCGCACATACGCTGCACATATGACGCACATATGCCGCACACTTTGGGGGCAAACGCGAGATGTTGACCGAAGAGGGCAATTTCACTACATTGTTCCAACTGACATCGAAGCATGCAAAGTACACCGTGGCGCAGTGCGCTCTCAGAAAAAGGCGATTCCATGACCAGACTGAACCAATTCGACCTTACATTTTTAGGTGCGGCCCAGACCGTGACAGGCTCCATGTACCTTCTGGAAGTCGATGACTATAAAATCATTGTTGACTGCGGCTTCTTTCAGGGCCGAAGACAGGAATCCGCGACATTGAATCGCAATATTCCCAAGACCGCGCGAGATGCCGATGCGATGATTTTAACCCACGCGCACATTGACCACAGCGGCAATATTCCTGGACTTGTAAAATCCGGCTTTCAAGGCCAGATTCACTGCACGGCGACAACAGCGGATCTGTGCGGACACATGCTCCGTGACTCCGCCCGAATACAGGAACATGATGCGGCATGGCTGAACAGGAAAAACAATGATGATCCTGACTGGAAGCCCATTGAGCCTTTATACACGGAAGATGACGCAATTGCCGCACTCGAAAAATTTGTGCCCCACGCCTACGATACCCCATTCGAACTGAACCCGCGAATCAAGGTGCATTTGGTGGATGCCGGACATGTGCTGGGTTCCGCGTCTGTGATTATTGATGTTCTGGTGAATGGCCATAGTCGCCGTGTGGTATTTTCAGGCGATATCGGTCGCAGAAACCTGCCCATTCTAAAAGATCCGGTCCCCCCCAGTCATCCCGATTTTGTAATTATGGAAACCACCTACGGCAATCGGGAGCATGGTCCGGTGGCGTCCATGCATGAACAACTGGCCAAAGCCATCGAGGAAACACGTCAGCGGGGCGGGAAAGTCATCATTCCCAGTTTTGCACTGGAACGCACTCAGGAAATCCTGTTTGCTCTGAATGAACTTTGCAGTTCCGGTCGCATCAAACCCATTCCGGTATATCTGGATTCACCTCTCGCCATCAATTTGACCGAGGTTTTTCGCAAACACAGGGAGTGTTTCGATGAAGAAGCGGCCACTTTCAGCAATGCCCATGGAGATCCATTTGGTTTTGACATGCTTCGGGTTGTTGAAAGCGCGAAAGAAAGCATGGCGCTCAATGAATTGTCTGAACCGGCCATCATCATCAGCGCCTCCGGCATGTGCGAAGGCGGTCGAATTGTTCACCATCTGAGGAATAATATCGAAAATCACAAAAATGCTGTGGTTATCGTTGGTTATCAGGCGCAGCACACCCTGGGTCGGCGAATCGTTGAACGTCGCAGACAGGTGCCCATATTTGGCGTGAAAAGAGATTTAAACGCCCGAGTGTATGTTCTGAACGCGTTTTCCGCGCACGCTGACAAAAACGAGCTGTTGTGGTGGGCCAGAGAATGTGGGTCTCAGGTAAGAAAGTTTTTCCTTGTCCATGGCGATCCGGAGCAATCCGTGGCATTTGCGGAACAACTGGATGCGCTCGGCATGAAGAGCGAAATTCCCAGACGCGGCACCAAAGTGAGCCTGCTGGATAGCTAGCGCGGCAACCGGTTTGGGTACGTCCGTTTGACAAACTGTCTCTTTTCTGCATCTTGCTCGGGTACAAATGCGTCAATCACATCAAACTGACGTGCTGCGCAAAATTCCGGTTTTGACATTTATTGGGAACAGGTTAAGGATGTATTCGCTTAAACAACTGACAGCGAATTTCCAATTAAACGCACGGAGAACATTACTCAATTGAGTCCCAACTGAATCGATGAAACGAAACATCACACTCCACATCATTACACCCGTGGCCATCTCGATGCTGCTGTTTGCCGGAACGTTCGTCTTTCTGGTGATGCCGTTTATTGAGGAGCAATTAATGGCCTACAAAAGAGAGACCCTTCGCGACATGGCAAC
>JAFGWT010000034.1 GCA_016937015.1 Deltaproteobacteria bacterium
AACACCTGGACAAATGACTGTTTCAGGGCGCATAATTTTCAAAACTCGCAAATTGAGCTGAACTGGCAGCCGCTGATTGAAAACGAGGTGGAAAAGCTGACCGGTTTTCGATGAGGTTGCTGTCTCAACCATGAAAAGAGCATTTGTATGACTGAGAGTGTGTTTATTGATCGGGCGTCCGGCACAGGCTTCGACACCGCAACAGAACTGATCAATGCGTACATTGAACGCTTCAGCAAAGAGGTATCGGCCGCCACCGGCGCTGATGTGCGATTTAATTCACTGGATGGGGATGGATTTACCAGAGTGAAGCGCGGCTCTGCCACGGTTGGAATCAACGTGCTGGAAGAAGCCGGCGAGCTGATTTTTGTATCCCGAATCATGAAAACACCGGCGCAAAATAAGGAAGCGTGTTTTCGCCGGCTGCTGGAATTGAATTACTCGGCAACCTCCGATGCGGCGTTTGCTCTGGAGAAATCAACGGACACCATTTGCCTGCGCGCCCAGCGCAGTATTGCGGGGCTGGACTACGATGAATTCGAGGAAATGCTCAGCACTGTGGCCACAGTGGCCGATGAATGGGACGACCGGTTGATAGAAGAGTTTTCCTGAGCCTGCCTGTGTGACCGTGGCGCAGACGGTGCTGGGCAGACCGCTGTTCGGTTCAGTGGGCGTCTGCCAGCGAGTGCCGCAAAAATTCAGGATTTCTGCAGGATTTACCGGATTGCACTGACGGCCTTAAGGGAACGATTTACATCGTAAAATTCCGCGTTATAATACGTCGACATGATCTGTAGCGGATGGACAAATAATGGGGAAAAGACGGGACGGCGTGTTGTTTACAATTGTCAGCGGAAAATGGGTGCTGTGCGCGTTTACAGGAAAGGCATGAAAATCAGATGAATTACCATAAGCCGAAGCCGATTGCGCAGGGTAATTTTTCAAAGACGCCATTTGCGCATATTCTGGTGTATGTGCACAACAAGCGGCTTCATGGCACGCTGGCGGTGAGGCAGGAGCCGCATGAGGTTTTTGTTTATTTTCGCAACGGGTCGCCGGCGCGTGTGTCGAGTACCGAGCCTGGAAAACGTCTCGGTGAGGTGTTGGTGGAAATTGGGGAACTGACTCATGCTCAGCTGCAGGAGAGTCTGGCGGAGGTGAGACGCACCGGAGAGCTTCACGGACAGGCACTGGTTCGCATGGGGTTTGTGGATGGCGCCACTCTTGTCGCTGGCATTACCGAACAGATGATGGCCCGAATGCTGACTGTATTCCAGTTTGGGAATGGCGATTACGCGTTTTACGAGGGCGTGGATTTGATTCCCCAGGGACCATCGGAGCTCATTGATTTAAACAGCTGGGCGTTATTGATGGCTGGGATAAGGAAGTACGGAAAGGAAATGAATCTTTCGCCCTATCTGTCTTCGCTGACCGGCAAATCCTTTTTTCTGGCTGATGTGGAAGGCCTTAGGGATTTCAGATTCAACTCCAAAGAGCGAATGCTCTGTCGCAAACTGCTTGAGAGCCCGCAGGACATGGTGTCTCTGACGAAATGGGACGCATTGGACAGGGATGTGGTGGTGGGTATTCTGTACGTACTGCTGATTACCAAAATGCTGAAGGTGATTTCGCCGGAGGAAGTGGCGAATACGCAGCGGCAGATGTCGACGCAGTCTCTTGAGTCGCTGCCTCCGGAACAGCGGCAGGGGTCCTGGCCACCGGAAGTGCAGGAAATGCGGGACGATATTCAGAATCGGGCGGCGAAGGTGTCATCGCAAAATTATTATGAGCTGCTGGGGGTGGCACGGGAGGCAACCACTGCCGATATTCGCAAGGCCTTTTTCAGACTGGCCAAGACCTATCACCCGGACCGTGCAGCGAAGCCTGGCCTCGAAGATTTAAGAGAAACCCTCGCCTATCTGTTTGCCAATCTGTCGGAAGCACAGAATACGCTGATTGATTTGGATTCGCGGGAAAATTATGACGCATCGATTGCCGCCGGACGGAAGCCGAATACCGGCGAATATGACGGCCTGAATGAGTCAGATGAGGACCGTCAGGTGCGCACTGTCATCGAAGCGGACCGCATGTATCAGAAGGCGCAGGTGCTGATGCGACTGAACAAAAATGCCGAAGCGCTTGAACTGATAGAGCAGGCGTGTCGCAATTGCCCGGAGGAAGGCGAGTATCTGGCCACCAGGGCGTACTTGAAAATGACGATTGGCGACAAGGTTACCGGTGAGATGCTCTCCATTTTTCGATCTGCAATAGAACGAAACCCAAAATCCGAGCGATGTCATTACTATTACGCACTGGCACTCAAGAAGGATGACCGCATTAACGAAGCCAGGCAGCAATTTAAAAAAGTGGTCGAAATGAATCCACGCAACATTGATGCTGCCCGCGAAATCCGCCTGATGGAAATGCGCGCCCGGAACACCGGCAAAAATAAAAAGCCCGGCTTTTTTGGCAAGCTGCTCAAATAAACAAAGGCGCATTTTTTTTTCACTTTTTTTCACAGAAGTTAACCCTTCCAGCCATTAGCTCGAAAGCATGCAAAATCGAGCCTGCGACAGTCGAAGAAAGCTAATGGTGTCGATAGCGACCAAAAGCACCGTAAGACTGTTTTCAGATAGGGGGGGGGGTAATAAGTTCATCGCTTCGTTACCTGGTTGATGAATTGCCATTGGTAAAAAAAATCGCGATGCATTGGATATGAACTTTTGAATTTGGGCAATGCTCAGTTGACAGCGAGTGTGGAACTCTGCACTATTTTCAGGTTGAAATGACGACCTTTTTCTTACAGCGCGGCATCCGGATATCGACACCCAAACCCGCATCAGTCACCGTGACTGAGATTGATTTGGCCTGCGAAACCGATTCACCGTCTTCGTTGGATTTTTCACTGGAGAACCGGTTCTCGCAATTTCGTGCCGATGGTGGCCATACAGTGGTGCTTCGGCTCGCGGATGTGGACCCTTATTGTCAGGCGCAGCGGGCAGAGGTTTCTCTGATTCGAGATAATGACGAGCTGGCAGGCAAAGCGGTTGCGGCCCTTAAAACCCGCACGGGCATGGCCGAC
>JAFGWT010000308.1 GCA_016937015.1 Deltaproteobacteria bacterium
AGGAGAAAGCCAGCGCATCAAACTGGCCTTCTTTTTGTCGAAGGAAAAGGTAAGTCCTTCCTTGTTTATTTTTGATGAACCCACCACCGGGCTTCATTTCGATGACGTGCGCAAACTGCTGATTGTACTTCAGCGACTCGTTGACGAAGGCAACACTGTTGTGGTCATCGAACACAACATGGATGTCATTCAGTCCGCCGACTGGATTATCGACCTTGGCCCAGGCGGCGGCGACAAAGGCGGCCACATCGTCGCGGCCGGCACACCCAAAGATGTCGCAAAAGTGAAACAATCCGCAACGGGCCAGTGCCTAAAAGACTATCACGGCTAGATTCGATCATCACCCGATAATCTTGCTGCGCTGTTGGTCGCTATCGACACCATTGGCTTTTTGCGACTGTCGCAGGGTCAGTTTTGCACGGTTTTGATTCTGTCGCTTTTTTGCCGCCCCCTCGACGCAATCACGCCGCCTCGCTTCGCAGACACGATGAGCCCCCGCCCACAGCCGCCGCCATTCTGCCACTCACTTTTACCGCCACCCCGGTTCATCTGTTTCCAGACTTCGCGAAGGAGAAGTATGCCAGCCGCGGAATTCCCCAGATAGGCATTTACAAGCCCCCGCCGGCAGGGATAAGCTCCGCCGTATGGATTTGATGTCTCTGACAAAATCACTGAAGTCCGGCACCATTGAGCCGGTGTATTTTCTGCACGGGGAAGAGGAATTCCTCATTGGCAAATTTCTGGCGGAGCTGAAGCACATTGTGGTGACCGGCGCCATGGCGGATTTTAACTACACCCGCCTCAAGGCAAAGGAGACCAGCGGCGCCAAAGTGACCGCAGAGGCCAAATCCATGCCCATGATGGCCAAAATGCGCCTGATGATTGTGGAAGACGCCGATAAATTTAAGAGCGTTGATTTGGACGCCATTGCCGAATACATCGAGTCCCCGTCGCCCGAAACATGTCTGGTGCTGGTGGCCACCAAATTTGATTTGCGAAAAGGGCTGTTTGCCAAAGCCAACAAAAAGAAAATGGTCCATCGGGCGGAGCCGCTCAAAGAAAAGGAAATCGCCGCATTTATTCGTCAGCGCGTCAAAGAAAAGCGGATTTCCATTGCTGCAGATGCCGTGGAAGCCATTGCGGCGGCGATTGGGCCGGACTGTGCGGCAATTGATGACGCCATCGAACGGTTGTCGCTGTACCGGCCCGACTCGGAAATCACACCAGGGGATGTGGAGGCGACCGTCTCATCGATTCGGCAGCATTCCGTCTTTGAACTGGTGGATGCCCTTGGAAACCGTAATCCCCGTTTGGTTTTAAGTTTGCTGTTCGAGCTTCTCAAAGACCGGCAGGAGCCCATCATGATAAACAGTTTGCTTGCCAGGCACATGCGCCAGCTGCTCAAGGCGCGGATCTGTGCATTTCAGAATATGGATGCCGGGGCGACAGCATCCGCTCTTGGCGTCCCACCTTTCGTCGTGACCCGCCTTGTGGCCCAGACCAAAAAGTTTTCGGGCTCGCAGCTGGAATCCGCCATCGCCAGACTCGCCATGGTGGATATTCAGCTCAAATCGAGCCGCAGACCCGGCGGACGTGTCCTTGAAGAAGCGGTGATGGATTTGTGTCTGTAACAGACAGCGCCTGAATTTGATTTTTTACTTGCTGCACGTGGATTTGACCGACTGAAAATCGTCGAGCTGCAATTGGAAGGTGGAACTGGTCTGTTTGCGTTCCGCATGGAAAATCCGGATGGTATAGACCTCGCCATCCAGCAGTCCCAGGGTATCTGACATGTCGGTATCCAGAACCACCATTCCATCAGTGCCATCCCAGTCGGGCATGGGCACGTGGGTACCGCCAAAGTCGAGAACCAGCTGCCCGTTAATAAACACCCATAAATCATCATCACCCATTATTTGGAGGGTGGCATTATTGGCCGTCTGATGTTCAAACCAGTAAGTCAATTCGGATGTGAAATAGAAGTTGTGATCGGGCGCCGTTGGCACAAAATCCCTTTCAAATAGACTCCAGTCATCGCTTCCGCCATATATCGGTGGGATGGCCGCGGGGGCGGCGTTTTCCGTATCGAGTTCGTCAACAGGGAAAAAGGTGGGGGTGCCATTGTAGTAAGTGGTCGTCTGAAATGGCGGCATGGCGCCGCTTGAGACGACCTCCCATCTATCGCCATTTTCGGTGTACCGATTGACAAAGGCCCCCGGGCGTCTACTCATTTCAAACAGAATCAGTTCATCCACCTTGTCCGGCGTGCCGCCGTACCAGTCGTTAAAATGGCTGATGCAGCCACCTGCGACAGCCTCCACCACCACTGGTTTTCCGGTCCGGTCAAGGGTGCTTTCCACCGCGCCAGGCATGTGCCCCCCCGAACAGATACTACCGGGAATTTCAACATCCGGATGGGTACCTTGCAGATCTCGGTATTCGGCCCTAAATGCGATGGTGCACGTGTTTTCCACGCATGCCGTGGTGCAGGTGTAGCCATTTTCAATGGTGCAATCCGACGAACAGCCGTCTCCGTCTTCGAGATTGCCGTCATCGCAGTCTTCGTTGACCAGAATACCATCACCGCAGACCGCCGCACAGGCACCACCTGCCAGACATGTGGGTTCCGGCAGCGCCGTGTCCGTCGTGTCCGCATCCACTGTTTCGGTATCGTCAGTGGATACGCCGTCCGTCGCTGTGTCGCCAACTGAGGTATCGGGAGTCACAGTATCGTCCGTTGCGGTATCGCTTCCGGTATCAATTCCCGCTGCGCTGTCTTCAGTGTTAGTATCATCAGATATCGTATCGATAACACTGTCCGAGTCGATATGCGCGCTGTCGCTATCTGCGATAACGGTGGCGGTATCCGCATTGTCATCCACGGTATCGTCCCCGGTCGGGGTGTCTGAATCCAGAATAGTGGCGTCTGTTCCGTCGGGATTGGTTGCGGAGTCCTCAGTACTCACCGCAGTGACTTCCGTGGTGGTATCCAACGTGGTATCCATCGGAACATCCGATGATGAATCGACAGTGCTGTCAGTGTCAACGGCCGACATTGTATCGACTAACGTTTCAGATTCAGAATCCGTATCGGATGTTAAGCCATATGGGCTCAGGCATTTGGCCACCCCATCAATGGGCGCACAGGTGAGGCCACTGGCGGCGCAGTCCGACCAGGCACGCCATTTTCCGCTCTGACATCGTTCAACCACATGGGTTGCGCAACGGGTTTCGCCGTTGGCACAGGTGGCACTGTCGAGGGGAATGTCATCGCTGGCGCATCCAGTGAAACCGTTAATCAGCAGTAAAAGGAATAAAACGCGTGCAACTTTAATCATCAGTAACCTCCGCAGAAGAGCACGTTTACTTTAAGGAGCGAGAAACGCCTGGCAAACTATAACATTAATCAATTACAATGTGGTAGAAATTCCTTAGCGCCCGGCTGACAAATCGCTGAAAGTTGGGGGAAACGGGACCAAAAATCTGAACCGCTTCTCGCTCTGGTAATTTCGGGACGTGCGTACAGTGAAGATTTGTTCAGGTGTTGCCATCACCTGTGAACAATCAGACAAAAATGAATCGCATCAGAATGGATAGGATGGCGGGGCACTCATATGGAAATGAAACGACAGCTGGGCTAAAACAAATCCTGTCCGGCGGCCTCATTTTGCTTGTTCTGCTTTTCGGCTTCCTGTTTTCTCTGGGCATCTTCCCGGCGCTTCATCTCTTCCATTTCCTTTTGCATTTCCTTGCGCTGATTATCAATTCGCTTCTCCTGATCCAGCTGATTCTGCGAGATGCCTTTGGTTGCAAATTGTCCGGTGGCGACGGTTTTGCCATGACTTTGAACTTCAACGAAATATTTGCGGTTTGCATCAAACGTGGGCCGGGTCAGCGTGGCGCGGCCAAGCAGACTTTTGGAATTGCGATCCTGGGTGTATTGGGTAACTGAGCCCCTGAACTCCCGCATGCCACTTCCCGAACCATTACCAACATCGTAAAATACCATTTCGACTTCATAGTCCCCAATGGGTTTGCGGAAGAACGCCATTGCCTTGAAGTTCCACTCATTATCTTCATTGGCGCTGATGACGTCTGTCTTATGCTTGCGCAGGAAATTGACAAACCCGTTCTTAGAGTCAAACCAGGTGGGTGGAATCTGATCCAGCACGATGACCTGGCCGGCAAAAACGTTTTCGGCGTTTGCGGCAACCACAGTAATGGCGCTGGCCAGAATCAGTATGGCAGCTGCGAGTCCAATGAATTTAACAAATTGCTTTTTCATTTTATGGCGTCTCCTTTTAAGGACCGGATGAGTTGGTCATCCATTATTTACAGGAACAGCATAATGCACCCTATCGGGGGTTTTGACCACCCTTTTCCCGCCTGGCAATGGATGATCGACGGAAAAAATATCGGTTTTGACGCCACTGGGCAGGGAATTATTCATCCTGAAGCAGAGGAAATTGGGGTGTTGCCACAATCGATTTCAATATTGTTGCGACCTGTTTAGCAATGTTGAATTCTTTTTTGGATTGGTCTATGGTTGTGCCGCACTGATACAGTGCAGATCATTTTGCAGCACAGAACGCCATTGAGAGAGCGGCTTTATGAGAATCATCTCGGGAATTGCCAGAGGTCGACGGATACAGGTGCCTGCCACCAATGATGTGCGCCCGACGACTGACCGGGTGCGCGAGGCACTGTTTTCTCATTTGGGTCACCGCATTCCAGGCAGCCGGGCGCTGGATTTATTTGCCGGCAGCGGTGCGCTGGGGCTGGAAGCCCTGAGCCGCGGGGCGCTGTCAGCCACCTTTGTGGAGCAGTCCCGGGCGATATACAGCTGTCTGGCAAACAACATCAACACACTTGGGTTTGCAAAAATGTCCTCGCTGCATATGGGGGACGCGTTAAAATGGCTGAAAAAACCGGCCACAGGCGGGTTGGCGTTCGATTTAATATTTCTCGATCCCCCGTATCACCTTGGGCTACTTGCGCCGGTGCTGGGCGAAATCGCCCGACATCGATGGCTGACACCGGAGGGGCTCATCATCACCGAACACAGCGCGGCACCAGCGGAATCCCGGTTTGATATTCCCGCAGAATTGCAGATTGTGCGAACCAGGCAGTATGGTAAAACCGCAGTAACAACGCTGACGTGGATGGCGACTCCAAACGACGTGCCATCCCGCTAAACAGTCTGGATAATATTGTGACACAAAGAATTGCTATCTATCCCGGTTCATTTGATCCCATCACCAACGGACATCTGGACATTGTTAAGCGCTCACTGGGAATTTTTGACAAAATCATTGTGGGCATTGCTGTAAATTCTCGTAAACAAACGCTTTTTAGCAGAGATGAGCGGCTTGCGATCACTCGCGAGGTGTTTGCAACTGACGCCAGGGTTGAAGTGGATGCGTTTGAAGGTCTGACCGTGGAATATGCCAGAGCCCGAAACGCCTGCGCGATTCTTCGTGGTCTGCGGGCGGTTGCGGACTTTGAATACGAGCTTCAGATGGCGAATATGAACCGCAAATTGCACGAAAACCTTGAAACCGTTTTTATGATGACCTCGGAAAAATCCTTTTTTGTCAGTTCTCAGAATGTGAAGGAAGTGGCCCGATTCGGCGGGGATATCAGCGAGCTGGTGCCCGCAGCCGTTGCCCGGGTGTTGGCAGCAAAGTTCGGAAAATCGATTAGATAACCAACTGACGTTCTTTGGGGCGGCCAAGAATCCTGGAAAAAACCACAAGAGAAAACAGGGTGCAGAATACACCGGTCGAAATAATCTGCCCGGCCATCTGCATTTCTGCCGGTATCGGACTTAAATCCAGATAGACTGCACATCCTGCCAGTACTGGCAGTGGCATCCAGCGCAATTGGTAGAGTCCCGAGACTGCGGTGAATCTGCGCCTTTCCGCTGTGGTGGCACCGGCCAGATGTCGAGCGGCAAGCAATACAATCCAGGTTTTGGCAAAAAAGAAAAACAGCGCAGCCAGCATCATGCCAATGTGTTGTGTCGGCGCAATATCGGGGAGCCCCGGAATGGTCCATCCACCCAGACAGAAAAATACAAGGAGCATGGTCCCCGCTATCGTGTGAAGCCATGCGGCCACGAACTGCAGTGATGTGGATTGCCTGGTAAATCGAGCGGGCCAGAGCAGAGAAATGGCAAGAACTGTCGCCAGCATCATCACGGGGTTTTTCCAAACATGATATCCGAACAACGTCTGTGACTGAGCCATGGATACATTAAAAAGACCGAGGGTATTTCCTGAAATGCCCCCCATCAGCACAACCGCACCCACACCAAACAGACTGCCCACGGCGTTCGAAATACGAACCGAGAGGGTTTGGTTGCCATAAATCAGCAGGATGGCGTTGCATATCAGGAATACAGCGATGAGCACGAGGGTGCCATTCAATTGCAGCTGCCATTGAATCACCACTGCTGGAAACAGCACCGTCAGCAGCGCCGCAGCGGCATACCCCATCACAAATGGAAGTGGATTCTCCAGTGCAGGAGAGCGGTTGAGTCGCCTTGCCCCCCATGGCGGAAGGATGAACGCCAAAAAGATGCCAAGGAAAAGGGATGTCAGAAGTATGGCGGCAAAGGCGTCGGTATCGATGATGCTGCGTTTGGGATTGATGTAAATCTGTCGCGAGGTCCCATCGGGGAGTATAAATTCAAACTGATGAGGGGTGTCCATTGCCAGTCCAGCCAATTCGTCGAGTCCCATGAGGGGAAACCCGTCCACGGAGATGAGTCTGGCGCTTTTTGAAATTCCGGATTGATCCGCAAGGCTGTGCTGGACGACCCCGGTGACCGTGATGGCGTCGTCTGTGGTTTCCGATTCCAGCAGCAGGCCCACTGTCTTCATGGCCCGCCGGGCCTCCCGTATTTTCATGGCGTGTATTTTGATGCCGCCGCCAGTGGGGCGAAACTCCAGACGCTGGACAGGGCTTTGGCCGCTCAGAGAAATGGCGCTGTCCAGTTGAATGTCCGGAAAGGAAACTGTGGCGTTGCCGGAAAAGCGAATTGCCTGTTTGGCCATGCGGTCCATCAGATATGCAGTAATCGGCACTTCAATGCGCGTTTCGGAGGTGGCCGTGCCTGTCAGGGTATGCCGAAACGGTTCAGCCGGCTGCAGGCCCATAGGTTTTGCAGTCCCTTCCAGCAGAATCTGTGCCTTGCCTTCGATAAACCCTTCGCCCTCCACAATCAGCACATCTCCGGGTTCAATGACTTTGGGATACAAATCGAGAACCGAGTAGAAGTCCACGGTGGGGGATTCGCCGCAACCAGTCAGCGCACCCGCTGACATGACAAAGAGAGTGAGAATGAAAATGTGCATTTTGAGCTGTCGCATTAACAATATGAATAACGAATCATCACAAATAAAATCCAGTTTTCGACATTCGGAAGAGGACATGACGTAAAAATATGAAAAACTGGAACACAAGAGTGATTCCCCGGTTGCGAAGCACCTGTTTATGTGACAGGTTGTGTTCTGAAATCAATCGATCAGGCACGCAAACATGAAACTAAACGCAAAATGCGCTTCAGGAGGATTTCATGACCAGTATTAAAGGGACAAGGACCGAACAGAATCTGCTCAAGGCGTTTGCCGGTGAATCACAGGCACGCAATCGATACACCTATTTTGCATCTGTTGCGAAAAAGGAAGGCTTAGTTCAGATTGCGGATATTTTTGAAGAGACCGCCAATCAGGAGAAGGAACACGCCAAACGCTTTTTTAAATTTCTTGAAGGCGGTGACCTTGAAATTACAGCAATCTATCCGGCAGGCAAAATCGGCACCACAGCGGAAAACCTGAAGGCCGCGGCAGGGGGTGAACACGAGGAATGGACCGAGTTGTATCCGGCGTTTGCCAAAGTGGCACGGGAAGAAGGATTTGAGGTGGTGGCCGTTGTCTTTGAAAAAATCTGTATCGCCGAAAAACAGCACGAAAAGCGTTACCTGGATTTATTGAAAAACGTGACTGAAGGGACAGTTTTTAAAAAGGGCGAGAAAGTCACCTGGAGATGTCGCAACTGCGGCTATCTGCACGAGGGCACCGAAGCCCCGGCCATGTGCCCCGCATGTGCCCATCCCCAGGCGCATTTTGAACTGCTGGGCGAAAACTGGTAGCAGTTTTTATAACTTCAGCAATCGCTTGAGCTCATCAATGGCAGGGGTAAATGCCGATTCAACCGCCGGAGACAGCGGTGCGCCAACGCTCTTAAAATCCTTGCCTTCAACCCCCAGAAAAATAACGTTTTTGGGCATCTGTTCCGGCTGAGTCAGTTGGCCGATTTTGATCACCTCATCAAGGCCAATGTCATGAGAGGTAACCGGCGATCCCGCCACACGTTCGATTTCCTGCCAGGGTAATACACAAAGGGTTCCCGGTGGCTTTCCCGTGTTGACCGCATCCACAACCACCACCAGATCTTCCGCCTCAAATTCTGACAGAAGGTCAAGACCACCCACCCCAAGCATTCTGAACGAAATATTGGGTGGCAGCGACTGCGCCGAAAAATGTTCGTAAACTTTTGGCCCGAATGCGTCGTCCGCTACGAGGGCGTTCCCAATGCACAGCACTTTAATGTGGGTCATTTCACTTTGACATCCAGCGTGCAGATGTCACCCGCCTGGGTATGCGCCACCCTTGCCTGACGCCCCGACAGCTGCGCCATCATTCCGCCCAGGTACGAGTGAAAGATGCGGCACATCTCGCCCCCCAGTTCGACGTTCTGATTTTTACAGATATCGCGAATCACGCATGTGCCGACCTTGAATTCGCCGCCCGCATCGGAGGCATTCGCTTCGAATTCAAAACCGTCCTTAAAATGTTTTTTCAGCACATCAAAAACCTGCCCCAGCGATGGTTCCTTTAAATTGACCGGAATTTTCCGGGCCATGGACCGGCCGGCGGAAACCCCAAGTGGTGCGGAGTTGCCAATGACATCCTTTACGGTGGAAGCGAGCACTTCAAACAGAAAACTCACTTCTGTAAAAGCGGCATCGTAATCGCTCTTTGTTAAATCCACTTCGTTGTATTCAATCATAGGTATCTCTTTGCTTTGACACTGAAATCCAGGTCACGATAAAAGTTTTTAACACTGTGAAAATTCTGCTGGCTGATGGCCGTTGCCGGACAGATATAGGTACAGCTTAGACAGGCAATGCAGTCTGCGGCGTTTTTCACCGATACCAACTGCTCCGCTGGGTTGTATTCCAGCACTTTGGTTGGGCAGATGTCCGCGCAAATCTGACATCCGCGGCAGGCTTCCTTTTTGATAATCACTTCTACCATCACGACCTCCTTGCTGCCTGTCGGGCAATCTGTTTGACGGGGATACCGTTTTGGCGCAGTTCGATGGAGATGGGCATCTGTCCCACCGCATGGGTAGAACAGGACAGACACGGGTCGTAAAGCCGTATCGCAAACTCCACCCCATCGAGCAACAGGTCATCATCCACCCCAAACAGCTGCACCACCTGCTCGATGCTTTTATTGATGGCTTCGTAATTCTGCTGGGTGGCCACCACCAGATTGGCGTGACGAACAATACCTTTGACATCAATGTCGTAATCGTGGATGAGCGTTCCCCTTGGCGCTTCCACATGTCCCACACCGCGCCCGGCCTTTACTGATGCGGGAACGCGCGCATCCCCCATTAACGCGGGATCTTCACAGATTTGGACCGCCTTTTCGCAGGCATACTGAAGTTCAATCAGTCTGGTCCACAGTTGCATAATGGTGAGATGACAGGTTTTGCCAAATTTGGCTTTGTACTCCTCAAGATGCGCCTGAGCCCCTGGGGTTTCCAGCTGATCCGTCAGATTCAGCCGCGCCAGCACACTGACGCGATACAGATTGTTGTCGCCCACCGGATTTTTGAGAAACACCGGTTTGGTATACGAGTAGTCAACCGGTCTTTCCACGATGTGGTCGGTATAGTCAGCGACATTAAACTGAGCGGTCTGGTTGCCGTTTTCGTCAACGATGCGAATATCGCCATCGTAGAAATTCACCTTGCCGTCTTTGATGGTTCCCATGTACGACGATGGCAACGAAAATCCCGCGCACGTCAGTGTGGGCATCTCTTCGATGAGATTGTTCAACATATCCTTAAGGGCCGGGGCCAGTTCATTGTACAGATTGAGCGCTTCAGAAGCCATGGCTTTGGCCTTGTCCAGCTTTTCCCCAGTCATTTTGGTGGACATGCCACCTATCACTGCGGTAACGGGATGAATGCCTCGGCCGCCAATCAATTCGTTGATTTTCTGGCCAAGGGTACGCAGGCGCAGTGCCTTGGTGGCGACTTCCGGCATGGCTTCCACCACCGCTGCAATGTCGCGTTTTTTCCGTTCGCCGGTAATGCCAAATATCAAATCCGGGCCGGCGAGCGCAAACAGACTCACTGCGTGGGAATGAATGAAGTGGCCCATGTAAAGCAGCTCCCGTTGCAGTTTTGCCGCCGGGGGTGGGGTCACATCAAATGCCGCCTCCACTGCCTTCACCGCAGCGAGATGGTGGGCAGACGGACACACCCCGCAGATGCGCGCCGTAATCAGTGGCATCTGCGCCGCTTCCATGCCAACGAGAATCCGCTCGAATCCCCGCAGTTCGTTGATAATCATTTTAGCCGATTCCACCGTGTTATCGTCTGCCAGATCGATGAGAACTTTGGCGTGGCCTTCGATACGGGTAACCGGATCAATCGTAATTGTTCTCGCCATCAGACTTTCTCCACCTCTTCAATCCACTTCTCAATAAAGAATGTGGGTTTATTTCTAATCATGCCGCTCGCCATGGCATATGCGTAGTAGCTCTTGGCGGACTTTTCGATTTCGGCGATAATATCCGCTTCACTGATTTGGGTCAGGGCGCTCATGCGCGTGGCGACTTCAGTGCGAATGTCCCGGTTGGGCTCGGTCAGAATCTGAGGCATCGGGCCGTTGCAGCCGGTGCACACCACACCGTTCTGCGGGCATGGCGCCGCGCATCGATTCAATGTTACCGAGCCAAGGCAGATATATCCCTGACTTAAAAAGCAGGTATCTTCATCGGGCATGCCGTCCATGACGCTTTTAATTGCGGACACATCTGTCTTTTTCATGGTGCGCTTGCATTTTGCACAGATACTTTCTTCCTTTGCCCGGGGATCCCGGCCATTTACAAGGGACATCAACGCATCAAAAATGTATGCGGCATGAGGGGGGCAACCGGCCAGATACAGGTCCACCTCGATGACTTCATCAAGCGGGGTGATTTTTGCGTCCATTTTCGGCACCAGTCGATTGGGAATGATGCCCGCGGACGAATCCGTCGATGGATTGTTCAGATACACTCGGTCGAGAATATCCTCCGCGGTGTGTGCCATCCCGGCGCCAGGAATTCCCCCGTAAACCGCGCAGGTGCCAAAGGCGATAATTTTATCGCAGGATTCCCGCATTTTAATGGCCACCTCCCGATCGTGATCCGTACGCACGGAGCCCGAAATCAAACCAATTTGCGCCGGTGGATATCCTTTTTCATCGGTCAGCAGCGGCGACCGCTGAATCTCAATGACTTTCATGACGTCGACAATTTTTTCATGCAAATCCACCAGTGCCACGTGGCAGCCGCCGCAAACACTCAACCATTCTGTATTCAGCTTAATTCTGGCCTCACTCATTGAGTCCTCCCTGAGTTACATCGGTCCAAATCCGTAATGGTTCACACAATCAGTTTCCGATGAACAACCGTTTGAGACAGGCGTTCTCCCCAGTGTGAATAATTTTGAGTTCTGTCTTTTTTCCCATGATGTTTTCAAGTGCACCGGAAAAAAATCCGTACATCATGAAACAGAGGGAACCTGCCTGGGGATGCCCGTAGCGAAACAGACTCTGGCGAATCATGCAGTCTCGAAATACCAGCATGACTTCAGCGCCCTTTTCGGTCTGCTTTACGAGCCCGTCCTGATCTGAGGGGATGAAGGGTTCGAAATGCCAGAGACAGTGATTTGCCTCCAGTACGCGCCGTGTTTCTTCAAGCGCTTCCTTAATGTCGGTGGTTCTTTGGGCGGTCTCGGTCATCTGTTTGCCGAGCTTGCGACCCGCAACAAAAGTCATTCCGTTGGCACTGCGTCCGAGTAATTCCTCGATGCCAACCGAGATGGCAGGCGCGATGTTCATTGCCTGCTGTAATTTATTCCTGGCATTCTGGATATCAGTCATCAATATCTTCCCCCCGGGCAGCGCTAAACGGCTGCGATGATATCGTTAAGACGTTTTTTGAGCTGGTAGCGAATATTGCCAATTTTAGCATCAAGGTCTGCAGTCACCGCCATAATGGCATCCTCTCCAAGGGTCACCGTCACAATCATTCCCTGAGCGCATTCAATCATGCTCAGTTGCAGCTCACCCACGGCGAGTTGGCGGGCCATGACCTCTGAAGATCCCACCCCGGCGGAAATCACCGCAGCCATCGTTTCCATATCGACCGAACCGCCACCGCGCATCGCCCCTTCCACCACAAAACCATCTCGACTTACCACCACTGCAGCGATCAACCCTTCAATTTTTGTCAATTCGTCCAACAGATTCTTGAGCGTACTCATTGGTATAGACCTCCCGTGTAAATTATGCTTACGACCCTGGATAAAATTCTTTAAGACCCATAACGATATAATCGGAACTGCATGAAATCATTTCAATATATGACTGTCATACTACTCCCGTCTGTTTGTGCCGGGCAAATAATATTTCAAAAAAATTAAATAACTGCGAGGTAGCTGTACAGGTTTCGCCATTCAGAGTGACGAATATGATTGATGTGACTATATTTCCGTTATGATACGCGACAACATCAGACTGGGGACGTCATCCTGGTCAACCAGGGATTGGATTGGCCCGTTTTATCCGCCTGGGACGCGGCCGGAAGCGTTTATCGAGTACTATGCCACCCAATTCAGTTGCGTTGAAATTGATGCCACGTTTTATCGTCCGCCCACTGTGCGCAACGTGGATGCCTGGGCTCGGCGCACGCCGGACGGATTTCAGTTTGCGGCCAAAGTGCCAAGGCTTATTACACACGATAAACTGCTCGTGGATGCGACCGATGACATGATGTCGTTCCTGGACACCATGTCTCGTCTGGGAAACCGGCTGGGGCCTGTTCTGCTGCAGTTTCCATATTTCAATAAACAGCAGTTCGCTGGGCCTCAACCATTTCTGGAGCGACTGGATCGGTTCCTTTGCAGTCTACCCTCGACCTTTCGATTGGTGGTGGAAGTCCGCAACAAATGGTGGATTAAGCCGCCTTTGCAAAACCTGCTAAAGTCCCACGGCGTGGCGCTGGCGTGGGTGGAGCAGGCCTGGATGCCCAATGCTGGGGAGTGGTTTGCCCAAACCGGCGGACCCAGCGCAAACTTTGCGTACATTCGCTTTTTAGGGGACCACAAAGCCATGGATGCACTTACCAGCACCTGGGACAAAACGGTGGTTGACCGAACGGATGTCCTCAAGCAATGGGCGCCGGTGGTAAAGGATCTGCTCAATCGGGATGTGCAGGTCTACGGCTTTTTCAACAACCATTTTGGTGGTCACGCCCCGGACTCCCTGCGGCAGTTCTCCGCCATATTAAACGAGCTGGCAAACTGAATTACCCTCAACTATAAGTCGAGGGGTTCAAGGATTGTCGATTCGAAATCGACTTTCGTCGTGAATGGGTTCTCCCTCTTGTTCTTCTATATACTCACGTATCATTTCATCGGTTACGGTTCCAGAACTGACAGCCAAATATCCTCGTGCCCATAAATGCTTACCCCAGAATTGCCTTTTCAAATGTGCGAATTCCTGAAGCATTACCCGCGAGCTTATCCCCTTAAGCCATTGCACAATCTGGCTAATGTTCTGGTTTGGACGATATGAGACAAACACATGCACATGGTCGCTCGCTACTTTTCCTGATTCAATGTGAACCTCGTGCTCCATTGCAATTTGCCGCAGCAGATCGCGCACACGAATGGCTACCGGCCCAACAAGTACCTTTTTCCGATACTTGGGTATCCAAACCAAATGCACCTTCAAATCAAACTTCGTGTGCGCTCCATGTCTGTAGTGTCGCATACATGAATATAAAAATTTTCTTCGCCTGAAGGCGAGGGGTTTCACCATCCCCGAAGGGGACACTAAGCCGTGACCAGCCACGTCTCTGCCCTGGTCTCGCAGCACCAGACGAATTCAGCGACGCATCCAAAATGATTGCAGGATGATGGCAGCGCAAACCAGGCTTTCCAACTGCGGAACCAAACAGGGTTAGGTCAGTACGCTGATTCGTAGGGCCCCATATCGACGGTGGTATTTTGGATGCGGGGGTTTCCTTCCATGTCGTAGGGAATTTGTTCGGTGGTGGTTTCGTCGTCCCCATCCATGTCGGTGGTATCGTTGGGGAGCAGGGCGTTGCTGCCGCTGTTGACACAGGGAGACCCATCCTGCACATGAAAGTCTTCACTGCCCAGGGTCGTACTCACAAACAGTGGGTCGTCATCAATATTGTAGTTTTGTGCAGCAGTCCCGGTAAACCCGGTCCCTTCAATATTGCAGTAGCTGATAGAGGGAGAGGAACTGTCATAGTTGTAAATCTGATTTGTACCATTGGTAGCGGTGTTGCCCCAAAAGATGCTGTTGGAAATGACAGGAGAACTGGCTTCATTGTACAACGCTCCACCGTCGACTCCTGCAGTACCGGCAAAAAAGAGACAGTTGGTGATTGATGCATTTGTTCCAGAATCAATAAGTGCCAGCGCGCCGCCGCTTCCCGAAGTTGCTTCGTTTTCATAGAAAACAGTATTGGTGAATTCGCTTCCTGCTGCCACATCATCACCATACACCCCACCGCCGCCACCGGAACCATTGGCAGTATTCCCCATAATGGTGCTGTTGATCACACGTACAATACCTTCGCTATAAACGCCGCCACCATGATTGCCTGCGGTGTTTCCAGAGATGGTGCTGTCTGTGATAGTGATTGTGGAGGATGACATTGCATAAACGCCGCCACCACGAGTGCCTGCGGTGTTTCCAGAGATGGTGCTGTCTGTGATGGTGATTGTGGAGGATGAATAACCATATACTCCCCCCCCGGCGCCAGAAAAGTTGGCGTCGTTTCCAAAGATGGTGCTACCAGTGATAGTGATTGTGGAGGATGAATAACTAAATATCCCCCTTTGGTTTCCTGATATGGTACTGTCGGTAACGGTAATTGTGGAGGATGAATAACCATAAATTCCACTTGTGGAGTTTTCTGATATGCTACTGTTAGTAATCATTAGCGAAGAGGTATTTCCTACATATATTCCTCCTTTGCCACTGGAATCGTTATTCTGAATCTTGCAATTGCTTATGGTAAAGGTCGTTGTATCCGGAATGTAAACACCACCACCTCTATCAAATTCATCAGAAGATGCGCCGTTGGCGTAGCCGTCCTCGATGGTGAAGCCGTCGATGGTGGCGCCGGTGGCGCCGGTGACCACGTGGAACAGGTTGTCGGTGGCCACGGTGTTGGTGCCGATATTGCCCGTAACGATAGTGGGGTTTCCGGCCACATCCCGTAAATCAAAGGCCACCTCCACCCCGGCAAATCCGCCGTAAACCTCGATATTCTCCCGCAGCTGCAGCGTGGCTTCCCGGTCATCCCCAAATATGTCGGCCTTGTACGCGGGCACATAGGTTCCCGCTGCCACCCATACCTGGCAGCCGTCGGCGTGTGCGTCTTCAATTCCCGCCTGGATGGTGGCGAACGCGTCATTCCACGATTCACCGTTGTTGTTGGTATCGTCACCGGTATTTGCGTTGACATAGCGTACACACACGTCGCATGCCGCGCCGGTCCAGCCGGGGTCGCACGCCACGATGCATTCGTCATTAATCACATCACACACCTCGCCAGTGGTGGTGCAGGTGGTGGTTCCGTCAACACAGGCATCGGCTGAATCATCGCAGGTTTCGGTACCGTTGCAGTCCACATCATCGCTGCATGTCCGAGCGGTTCCCGCACCGCAGGCGCCCCCACTGCATACATTTCCCACCGTGCAGAACAATCCGTCATCACACACTGCGCCGTCGTGATCACTCCATGCAATTGTTGAGTTGGAAATGTCACACCATTGGCAACCGTTGGAAGGATTGGGAGTCTCGTTGTCGTAGCATGTTTCGTTAATCACACATCCGGTGGCTGTTCCTGGCTGACAGGTATCCGCATCGTCGTCGCAGGTTTCGGTGCCGTTGCAATCAAATGCATCGACGCATACCCGGGCGGTTCCGTCACTACATGAACCACCGCTGCAGACATTGTCCACCGTGCAGAACAATCCATCATCGCAGGGAATACTATCGTGATCAGACCACGAGGTGGCTGATTTCGCAATATCACACCACTGGCACACGTTTTCCGAATTGGGGACTTCGTTGTCGTAACATGTGCTGTCGATCAGACACCCAATGGGCGTTCCTGGAACACAATCGTTGATGTCGTCGTCACAGGTTTCGGCCCCGTTGCATAAAAATTCATCCGCACAATCACGAGCAACACCAGGCTGACACGAACCGCCGGCGCACGAATCGCCAACCGTGCACCAGGCGCCGTCATTACAGATTTCACCGTCGTGATCACTCCATGCCGTTGTTGCGCTGGAAATATCGCACCACTGGCAACCATTGGCGGGATTGGGCGCTTCGTTGGGGTAACAAATATCACCAATCTGACACCCCGCACAGGGAACAACCGTATCAGAACCTGTGTCTGACCCCGTGTCTGAACCTGTATCGGTATCTGTGTCCGTATCGGTATCTGTGTCCGTATCGGTATCTGTGTCCGTATCGGTATCTGTGTCCGTATCGGTATCTGTG
>JAFGWT010000309.1 GCA_016937015.1 Deltaproteobacteria bacterium
CGTCGTGCTGCCGCCATACAGAATCTGGAGATAGTTCATCGGAACGCCGCATGATTATTGAGAATTCAAACCGGTCGCCGCTCTAGAATATCAAATGAAAGCTTCATTTCTTCAAACAAAGCAAAGGGCGAAGAGGTGTCTTCGGCCATAAACCCTTTGAGCACGGCAGTTGTCAAAGGGTCAGGTGTATGTGGTTTCATCGTTTCAAGATAGCGCACCGTCAATTCCGGCGGCGCATCAGTCAGCGATTCCAAACGAAAAGTCAGGGGAGAATTTCTAAAAAATGGGCTGAAGGTTTCAAGCACCGCCCGCGTTCGCACTTCGTTGACGTGAATCTGAAATTCTTTGCCCAGTTTAATCAGACTGTCCCAGAGCGCCAGCAAATCCTTTTGCACCGGCGCCCGCTGGGCCAGTGAATTCAAATACTCATTGCAGTCGATACCCAGCGCTGTCAGATTGGCGACCACCCGTGCCCGATATGACTGGGGAACAGCCTCAAATATGCCTTCTATCAGCCCCGCCTTGGAAACCGCCTTATGTCCACATTTAAATGCGCCCTTTTCTGCGGCTCGACTAATGGATGGTGCAGCTATCAGCTTTACAGGCAGAGGAATGTTTTTTACCACTTCCTTATAGAGCGTGCGTGCATCCGCTTCCCACTTCATCAACAAATTTCCTCCGGGACAAAACTGACTGAGAATATTCCTTTGGCCGTTTGGCTGAATTGCACACGTCAGGTTGCCGCATTAAAATTTTAATTGCAATGAAGGACATTACAACGTCCGTTCTTAAAATTACAGCAAAAATTGACAACTGTATTATCACTTAAATATTTAGTCCCGTTCTCACGCAATATCATTACGGCACAAAGAACACAGGAGATAAATAACAATGCAAATGATTAAATTTAAATATTACTGCCGAAATACCGTGGAAACTAAAATTTAAAATTTTCCTGAGCATCTCTCCTCATTTTTTCCATTTCGCCCGCCCACCTTTTAAGTTAGGATGTAATTATCAAGTGTATTTCAGGGCATTTGATCACATACAAATCAAGACGCGATAGGACACGCTTCTTTTGAAACAATTTCTGGACGTTTCATCGAGCCCCTTTTGGGGGAAAAGGAGAACACCAATGAAGTATAGTAACGGGTTTGTTTATCTGATTGCAAAGTGGAGTGCACTGTTATGTCTGAGTACATTTCTGTCCACATGCAGCACCAATAACACGGGAAATAACGGGGGAAGCGGCAGCAGCGACTCTGACAGTGATTCAGACACCGATTCCGATACCGACTCTGACAGTGATTCAGACACCGATTCCGATACCGACTCTGACAGTGATTCAGACACCGATTCCGATACCGACTCTGACTCTGATACTGACACCGATGCAGACACTGATTCAGATTCTGATACCGACACGGATACCGACTCCGATACCGATACCGACAGCGATTCCGATGGCAGTGATTGTCCAGGTACATGTGTTGCGCAGGGCGAATGCCGAAATCTGAATGGGACATACCTGCCGGATTACACCTGCCCTGCCGATACACCGATCTGCTGTGACGCGCCGAGCACTGACGGGGACACCGACACCGACTCAGACACCGATTCAGATACGGACACGGATACGGACACGGATACGGACACGGATACCGATACAGATACCGATAGTGACGCAGACAGTGACTCAGATACCGATTCCCCCGTTGCGACAGAGGAAAACACCGGCGCCAGCTGCAACGCAACCGCCGGTGAAATGGCCAAAAACAATAACCTGCCCAATCCATTCGAAATGAACGATGGCACCATTATCAGCACCATGAGCGAGTGGAAATGCCGCCGAAACGAAATCAAAGAAGAAATCGAGAAATACGAAATCGGCGAAAAGCCCGATGCACCTACTGTTGAGGCCTCCCTGTCAGGGAGCACGTTGACTGTGAATGTCTCAACGGATGCCGGTTCCATGACGCTGACCTCCCAGGTCAGTGGCTCTGGCGAATGTGTGGCCATCGGCATGAATCGGGCCAGCATGGTCAGCGGCTGTACGCAGATTCCGTTTATGCATGACCAGGTTGTGACATACAACAACACCTCTCAAAACGACGGTTTTTACAAGGTATATCCCAATTTGTGGAAAGTAGGCGACTACGCGGCCTGGTCATGGGGCATCAGCCGACTGATTGACGGCATTGTTCAGGTCGCCGATGAGCTGGGGGTCGACCCCACAAAAATCGCGGTTCATGGCTGTTCGTACGCGGGAAAAATGGCGCTCTTTGGCGGCGCATTCGATGAACGCGTGGCGCTGACCGTGGCCCAGGAATCCGGCGGAGGCGGTATCGTCTCGTGGCGACTGGCACAGGACTTCACCAGCCGGACCGGCGTCAATGTTGAAAAAATCGATAACACAAACAGCAGTTGGTTTATGCAAAGCATGTTAAGACTGGATCCGTACAGCCTTCCTCACGACCATCACGAGTTGATAGCCATGATTGCGCCCCGTGCGGTGATCATCCTGGGTAATCCCGGATACGAATGGCTGGGTGATGAATCGGGCTACAAGTCCACAATGGCCGCACGAGAAGTGTGGAAAGCCATGGGGATAGAAGATCGCATCGGATTTGATTTCACCGGTGGTCACGGTCACTGTCAGGCCGCCGCATCTCAGACTGCGGCAGTCAACGCCTTTGCCGATAAATTCCTAAAAGGCAACGCCAGTGCAGATACCAACGTCATGATTGAACCAAGCGCCGCCAACTTCCAGCTAAACTGGGAAGATGCTGTGGACTGGCAAACCCCCACCATCCAGTGATGTTTCGGTCGACCCTCAAGTGAACGTATCAATATCCTCAAAGAATAAAAACAAACAGATCGTTCTACCTGGACTATCATCTTTCCTGGCACGTCTTCTAACGCTGTTGATATGTCTGTATGCCAGCTGCAATGGACCGCACACATACGAAACTGACCTTGGGTCTGACTCTGAATCCAGTGACACCGGGACCGATACTCAGCGTTCCCCCAATTGCAATCCGAACGATATTCGCGTTATCAGCCAGGAGATCAGCGCGGCGATTTCGACCGTGGGCATCGTTGAATGGTCCACATCGATTCAACCCCTGAGCTCGGCGGTTATCGAATTCAGCCTTGATGACCTCAGTTCGCAACCGGATGATACGCAGACTGCACCGGTCGCTCTGGACTCGATTTCAACCGATGGCGTGTACCGTTCGGTTTTATTGGGAATGAAACCCGCCAGCGTTTATCACTATCGAATTACGGTAAATGACTGCAGCAGCGCAAAACACACCATCGAAACCGGTCCCATTCCGGTTGAGTTGCCATCCATATCAAATACAGCGATTATGCCGGCAATGTCTGCCAATGGGTTTATCGTGTCATCGACAGGCATGAAAAGTCATTTTGCGTACATTATTGACAGAGATGGCGACTACGTATGGTGGTATCCGTTTACCCCCACTGAAAACAGTGGTCGCATGGATGGCATTGCCCGGGCCAGGATGTCTGCAGATGGCCGCACCATGTGGGCGGGATCAATCAACATGGCGTGCGGGTGTGGCTACCTCTTTAGCATCCCCATGGATGGCCTCGGCGCTCCCACTGTCATCCCTGTCGACAGACACCACGATTTCACGGTACTGCCCGACAATACGGTTGCATACATTGAATACACCGACGACGGCGATCGCATTGTGGAAAGGAACCAGGCGGGCGAGACTCGCACAATATACAGCTTCCGCGACGACTTTTCAGGTGAGGGCATCGATTGGAGTCACTGCAACGCCATTCACTACTATCCCAAAGACGACAGTTACACGGTGTCGTGTCTTTCATTAAACAGCATTGTGAAAATTAATCGAGCTACCGGCACGCTCATCTGGGACCTCAACAGCACCGGCCAGGGCGATTTTACCGGGGTGACGTGGGCGGGACAGCACGGCCATCAAATTCTTGATAACGGCAATATTCTGTTTTTCACCAATAGTGGGTTGGACAGAGATTCCGATACCACCTCTCCTGCGCCCCAGTTCCTTTCCAGTTCGGAAGCTGTTGAGCTGGCGCTCGATATAACAGCGGGCAGCATCAATGAAATCTGGTACTACGCGAGTGAGAATCGCAGTCTCGCATTGGGCGATGTGCAGCGACTTCCCAATGGCAACACGCTGGTGACCTACTCCTCCGCGGGTGTCATTCATGAAGTGACATCATCCGGGGAACTGGTTCGACGCATTGACATCGATGGTCTGGGATACGCGGACTGGCGCCCCATCCTTTATGGCGAACCGGCCCGGTATTGACCACTGCCACACCGTTTGGTTTATCTCACGGCAGGCAAATCGTTGTCGCGCTGTTCGTGAAGCCAGTCTTTGGCGAAGCCACCCATGAGACCTTCTCCGACAACAGGTGTCCAGTTATCGTCGTCGTAAATAGCGGGGAGCCAGTCATTCATATCGCACAGCAAAATATCCAACCCTGGCATTTTCGTTTTTTAAAACCAGCCTTCGCTTTACAAACCGAACGCATCAACATAATGTTCTGCCAACCAAAAAATTGAAGGAGATGCAATTATGTTGCGACACAAATGCATATGTTTGTCATTCATTGCATCAATGCTGGCCTTGCTGCTCACTTTTTCTGGCGTGTGCACTGCGTTGACCCTTGATCCCATTGGCGCGTATCCGGACTCACCCATCGCGGACTGGTTTGATGAAGGCAGCGCCGAGACTGTCGACTATGACCCGGTTTCCCGAACTATTGTCATTACCAATCGCTATACTCAGAGCGTTCATGTGGTTGATATTACCAACCCTTCTGAACCGACAAAGGTAATGGAAATCGATGTCAGCGCATATGGCAGGGAGCCCACGACACTCGATATTCACAACGGCATGCTGGCGGTCAGTGTTCCGGCAGATGTGGTTACCGATAACGGGGTCGTCCTTCTCACACCAGTCGATTCAATTGGTGTCATGGCGCCGGTTGTGATCGAGGTGGGCGCGCTTCCCGATGCGGTAAAATTCACTCCGGATGGCCGCCATCTGATAGTGCTCAATGAGGGTGAGCCCAATAACCAGTACACCGTTGACCCCGAAGGGTCCGTTAGTATTATTAATCTGAAATCATTGCACGTGCGAACTGCCACATTCAAACGCTTCAATCGAATGGAAAGACTCTTAAAAGCTCAGGGCGTTCGTATTTTCGGGCCCAATGCCACTGTGGCACAGGATTTGGAACCTGAAAACCTGACCATCTCCGAAGACTCAAACACCGCCTGGGTGACCTTGCAGGAGAACAACGCACTGGCCGTGGTTGACATCAGACATGCGCGTGTGAACCGCGTTATCCCTCTGGGTTACAAAGCGCACTGGCTGGCGGGCAACGAACTGGACGCCAGCGACAAGGATAGGGAAATCAATATTCAAAACTGGCCGGTGCTGGGCATGTACCAGCCCGACGGTATCGCATCATTTCGGGCATGGCATCGCACGTGGCTGGTCACCGCCAACGAAGGGGATGCCCGGGACTACGTGTATACAGTGGAAACAGGAGAAGTGGATGAAGATGGCCAACCGATTGAAGAGGATGTGGTCACCTTCTCCGAGGAGGCCCGAGTGAAAGATTTGCTGCTGCCCGACATCTACAATGAATACTGGCCTGATATTCAGGAAAATGAAAATCTCGGCCGACTTTCAATCACCACGTCGCCACCGTTTGGCAAGGTTTTAACGGATGAAGGGGTTGACATGTATACGCAGATATACGCTTTTGGGGGCCGTTCATTCTCCATCCGCGATACCCGCGGGCAGATGGTGTTTGACAGTGGCGCGGACTTTGAGCGCATCACCGCAGATCTGCTGCCCGATTTCTTCAATGCCAACAACGATGAAAACAAAGCGGAAAAACGAAGCGACGATAAGGGACCGGAACCCGAAGGCGTCACCGTTGGCCAAATCGATGACGCGATATATGCGTTTATCTCCCTCGAACGGATAGGCGGCGTCATGGTGTATGATGTTTCAACTCCCTGGCACCCGGTGTTTGTGACCTATGCCAACAACCGTTATTTCGATGGAGACCCAGAAGACGGCGAAGCCGGCGATCTCGCCCCGGAGGGAATGGCTTTTATCTCCGCGGACGACAGTCCCAATGGAATGCCACTGCTCATCACCGCCAACGAAGTCAGCGGAAACGTCACGATTTTTCAGATTGACCCAATGAACGACTAACCAATAACGAAGCGACATTCGAGCACAGTTGACTCAGCACCACCAGCAGAAGCGCACAAGACAAGCACCGTATTGCACCTTATTGCAATATGCCTTCTTTTTGTTCCGCCTTCTACCCTTTCAATGATTTACTCAATTATTTCCATTACAATTTCCAATAATTCCCCTTGAACAGAATCACTTCGACACTTAATATATCGACAATACTAACCCATTCAGTTTCAATATTTTTGCAGGGAGGTCCGCTCATGACAGCAGGCACATTCAGGTTGCAACGCAACGCAACGCAACGCAACGCAACGCAACGCAACGCAACGAGGTAAGTTCTCACGGCATGTAAACGCAGTCAGTCTTTTTC
>JAFGWT010000310.1 GCA_016937015.1 Deltaproteobacteria bacterium
CCAGAAAATGGAGGCGTTGGGGCGTCTGGCGGGCGGCGTGGCCCACGACATGAACAACACGTTGGGGGCGATTATGGGATTTGCCTCGGTGATGCATGCCGAGATGGACCCGGACAGCCGCGGCATCCAGGATTTGGAGCAGATATTAAAGGCGTGCCATAAAGGTAAAAATCTGATGCTCAATCTGCTGGGATTTGCCCGGCGCGGCAAGTATCGCAGAGAAAATTTTTCCATTGAAACAATTGTAAACGAAGCCGCGGACCTGTTAAGTCATTCCATCCCCAAAAAAATAGTGATCTCCCGCAAAATCGAATCCTCTGATATCGAGGTGTACGGCGACCCCACCCAGTTGAACCACGCTCTGATGAATATTTGCATTAATGCGGTGGATTCCATGGGCGATAGCGGACATTTGAGCATTCATGTGAGCAAAAGACTGATTGACGGGGCTTTGGGCACCGAGGCCGGTCAAGGGGAAATCGCCGAACTGGAACCTGGCGAATATGTGGAGGTGGTTGTCACCGATACCGGACGCGGCATGGAACCCGAGGTCATCAACATGGCGTTCGAACCGTTCTTCACCACAAAACCACTGGGGGAGGGGTCTGGGCTGGGCCTGCCCATGGTGTACGGCACGGTGAAAAATCACGGTGGCGCGGTGATTCTCGAAAGTGTGCCAGGGGAAGGCACCGCTGTGACGTTGCTGCTGCCACTCTCCAGATATATCTCCCAGGAGGGCAACCTGACCATTGAGCGAAAAAGCTCCTCCAATACGCCCACCCCCACCGTGCTGCTGGTGGATGACGAGGAAATGATTCGGATGGCCGGCAAGCGAATCCTCGAAAAGATGGGCTACAAAGTGTTGCTGGCGTCTGATGGGTTGGAGGGCATTCGCGTGTTTTCAGAGCATAAGGAAAAACTGTCGGTGGTCATTCTCGATATGATGATGCCGGTCATGGATGGGGAGGAGACGTTCCTGCGATTGCGCGAGATCTCTGCCGACGTGCCCGTGCTGTTGTCTTCGGGCTACAGTAAGGAAGAAAAAGCGGAGGCATTGATTGCCAAAGGCGCCGACGCTTTTATTCAAAAGCCGTTTGATATGAAAAGCCTGCAGAATTCCCTTGAACCACTGATAAAAAATGATGCTAACTGAGGGGCCCGATTGGGGTGTCACTTTGGTCCAGTGACTGATGTGCACAGACCGCCGTGCGATGACCGCCGTGCGATGACCGCCGTGCGATGACCGCCGTGCGTTAAACGCCGTGCGACAACCGATGTGCGATGATAGGGGTACAATGAACTGCTTTCTTGTTAAAACCGAACCCGGTGTGTTTTCGATTGATGATTTGAAAAAAAAGAAGCGCGAGCCCTGGGATGGCGTGCGCAACTATCAGGCGCGTAACATTATGCGTGACGAAATGAAAATGGGCGATTTGGTGCTTTTCTATCACAGCAACGCCGACCCGTCCGGGGTGGCGGGCGTGTGCCGGGTGGCGTCCAAACCCTATCCGGATCCCACTCAGTTTGATGCTGACAGTCCATATTTCGATCCCAAATCCGACCCGGAAAATCCCAGGTGGTTTCTGGTGGATATGGCGTTCGAAAAAAAATTCAAACGGTTGGTGTCACTCACGGAACTCAAGCAGTATGCCGAGCTGGCAGAGATGACACTGCTGCAGCGGGGAAACCGTCTGTCGGTGATGACGGTGACCCAGGATGAGTTTGAGTTCATTCTCGCTCTGGCCAGCTGTTAATGACACTTCTTACGCCTGCCAATCCGCCCGGTGAGCGACGTTTGCCGGTTTTTCTCCTGTTTTTTGGGACACTGTTTTTTTGGGCATGCGGCGGGGCGCGTCCGGCCGACCGTTCGGCAGACCGCTGCGACGATGGGGGGATGGACTGGACGCCGGAGATTCAATCAGAAATTGAAAAGCAGCTCGTGCTCCAATCCAGCGACTGGCCAGGTGGCAGCGTCGAGCAGATTATGGGCCGACTGGAAAAGGTGGCAAGCGCCGGGCGAAAAAGCCTGCGCGCACTGTGTGAAGACGCCAGGAACGAAACGTTGCCCCCGGCATCAATCCAGGGGATGCGCGGGTGTATGGAAGTGGCCATGGAAATGCCGCAGGTGCTGGTGTCACAAATTGTAAAAGGAGAACTGGCGCCACCGGAAAATATCCTCTTTTTACTTGAAGGCGCCCAGCTTCGACTGCACGCCTGCGGGTTTGAAACCACATATGGGCAATACACTGATTTCGAAATCAATGATGCAAAGGCGCAGGGGTTTCATGCCTTATTCCGTGCAGAAGCATTGGCGCTGCTCAAACAGTCCGGGCAAGCGGCTACCCATTTGGATTTGGCCAGGGCTGCGGCGAAACGCGCCAATGCAGGGTCCCTATCCGCGGAAGTGCTGCTGCAGCAGGCCTGGCTACAAATGACAAATGAAAAATTTGAGGCCGCGGCAACTGTCGCCCGCGACGCACGAAATACTGCAGACTCAGTGCACGATGTGAAGCGGATGGTGATGGCGGAGTATACGGAAAGCATTGCGTACATGAACCTGCAGGAACTGGAGGCGGCAATGGAGTTGCAATATGCCGCGCTGCATCGGCACCTGAGTCTGCCACAAACCCCCTTTGATTTTAATACCCCGTATCTTAGAACGGTGGATGTGCTGTATATGCTCACCCGCGAGTATGGCCGGGCCGTGGCCCTCGAAGAAACAATCATATCCGAATACACCAAAGTGCTGGGGGATGAGAGTATCCTTGTGGCGTGGACGCACAATTTTCTTGGCAGCAACCACCGAAACCTGAATCAGTATATCCGGGCAATATCGGAATACACCGAAGCCCTTCGCCAGTTTGACGCATTGCTGGGGCCGAACAGCCGGCCCGCCGGGATGATATACAGCACGCTGGAATCATTGTATTTCGAAATGGACGATACGGTACAGGGAATCCGGATGGGCGAAGCCGCGTTACAGGCGAAACTGAAAAGAGATGATGTGAAGGATGCGGAGATTATCGGCGATTACCTGCATCTGGCACAGCAGTATGCATCTGCAAAGATGGCCGATGATGCCCTGAGACTGTACGATGCCGCCCTTGAGCGTCAGTTGGCAGGCCCAGGTCCGAAGGATGCACAGACGCAGAAAACACTTGCCGCCATTAACGCCCTCTGTGACGGTGGACTCATCCGGGCGTGCGAAACGATTCAACAGCACCAGGATGTGATGTCCCAGGCACCGGATACGCCGGATACGCCGGATACGCCGGATACGCCGGATACGCCGGATACGATGCCAGATACCGATGCGGTCACGCCCAGGGACTTCTAAAGGCGCTCTGTTACGCCACATTTAAAAAAAATTCATTTTTTCTGCAACACCTTCGAAAAGCGGACGAGTGGGGGGGGCTGGCATGAAGCGACATGCTTTTTTGCAGCAATTTTAACCTCGTTTGGAAAAACGTTTTTAGAGAAAGGCAAAAAAATGAAAGTAAGTAATGCTGTATTGATCGGTGCAGTGGTGGTGTCGCTGGGGTCTCTTACTGGCTGTTTTTCAATAAGTACCATGCATACCGCAAGGCCTATCGAAAAAGGCGCCAGTGAAATTTCATTTGCACCGGTATCGGTGGGGCTCGTTGCGCCAGAAGAAGTGATTCAGGACAGCGATGGCTCCGTTATCGCGCGAAGCGATGCCAGCCTGACCGTCCCGTCAATGGAAGGACAGTTTCGCCATGGCTTTAGCGATCGCTTTGATATGGGCGTAAAGCTGTTTCTGATCGGCGCGGGAATGGATTTCAACCTATTGCTGGTCAACAAACCCACATTTGCCATGTCGCTGGACCCAGGCTTTACCGCCACAGGCATTGGCGCCGGAGATAACAGCGTGTTCATTGGCACCCTGTGGCTCCCGGTGCTGTTTGATGTGGACCTGTCCGAAAAAATAACATTGACCGTGGGCCCCAAAACCGGATTGCTCATCGCGGCGGCAAGCGGTGACAGTGCAGCCGATGACAGCGATGACAGCGCATATACCGCCAGCGCGGTGGACGCCATGGTGGGCGGCATGGCGGGTGTCAAGGTTCAATTTACAAAAAGCTTTTACATGATGCCCGAATTTAACGGCGTATACGAATTTGACGCCAACTACTTCTGGTGGACCGCAGCGCTATCCTTTGGCTTCCGTATTTAAATCTTTTCTCTGTATCCCACTCATGACATCATTTCACTTTCCAATTGCAGAAAGGGTTTGTCATGACTTCTCCTGATAAATCAAAAGAACTTGTGACCAAAGTGACGCTCGTGAATGACCGTGTTCAGTTTGAAGGACATGTGGATGGTCAGCCGTCGGTGGCCATTGATTACGCCCCGCCGCTTGGTGATGAAAAAGGTTATACATCGCTGGAGCTGCTGCTGCTCAGTCTGTCATCGTGCCTGGGCACAGCGGTGGCGACTTTTTTACGTCGCATGAACCGTGAGGTGGCGGGGCTTGAAATAATGGCCCGCGGGGAGCGAAAATCCACCCATCCCACCGGGTTTCACACCATCCATCTCGATGTGCGCCTCACCTCCAGCGACGCCTCTGTGGCCGAACTGGAAAAAACGGTGGCCTCCGCCGAACAAAGCTTTTGTCCGGTGTTCGCGATGGTCAAAAACAATGTGGAGATCGTAACCACTGTCGACGTTGTGAAATAAAATCAGATGTGATGGGATCTGACGCCAGAGATTATACAAAAACAATCGATGCATCGTCTGCCGCACAGGTGTATACTTTCACCATGTTTAAATTCTTAATTAATTGCATATTTATTTTGGTGCTTATTCCGGTCGTGTTGCTGTCATGTGATGATTCTGAGCAGACAGGCGGGAATGCGGCTAAAGAACAGTCTGGGGATGCGGTGGCTGACGATTCGGCCGATACTGGCTCACAGGTGGCGCCAGATACCGGTTCACAGGCATTCACCGATTCAGAAAATGATGCCGAGGCGGCGTATCACGAGTTGATCGCATCACTGGGGTTGCCGCCCTGTGACGGCGTAATTGACTTTCCGGACCCGGCGATGGAGGCAGCGGTGCGCCGAAATATTGGCAATCCTCTCGGCAGCATTACCGTCAGACTTGTTAAGGATATTTCCGGGTTGGGGGCCGCCTCTGAACATGAAGCTGAAGCCCCCATTGTCGATTTGACGGGCATTCATTGTCTGCCAAAGCTGCAAGAAGTGGACTTGCGGTTTAACCAGGTTGAGGATGCCACCCCGCTGATTCCCCTTAGGCATTTGGTATGGCTGCAGATGGACGGCAATAACGTTTCAGACACGGCACCGTTTGCACAGATGGATTCGGTGACCGGTCTGGTGCTGAGCAACAATCATATTGATGATTTGACTTATTTGGCCAAAATGGCATCGCTTGATTATCTCGATGTTAATCACAACCAGATTTCAGATGTGTCTCCTTTGGCAAATGCCCAGAAGCTTAGAGAGATGCAAGTGGTTGACAATCCCATCAATGATTTTTCACCACTGGTGACCTGCACTGCCCTCGAATATGTTTCCATTGATGCAAGCCAGGTGGATTGTACCAGCGAAGAGTCGCTTGAAAAGTTCAAGCTTTTTTATGAAGCAGTCCGGGTGACACCCCTTTGTATTGAAGAGATGTACCCGGCAGAGCCTTTGGAAGACGAACCTTCGTCGGCGCCCTGATGGTTGTTTTGGGACAATGGATGGAAGGGACTCAACGGAGATAAAATACTTATGACTTATTATTTGAAACGGATTGACCAGCGCGTTCAAACAGGCATTCAAACAAAGCGAACCATGGGAATGACGGTAACGGCAGTGCTGACCATTTCGCTTTTGGGTCTGACAGGGTGCGCTGGCACCGATGACAGTGACAGTGATGGCGGATACTACCCTTATGATCCGGCGATGGAATACTATTCAACGCCGGAAGGCCGGCAATGTGCGTATGAAGAATGCAACGGCGGATGGTGTGAGTGGAATGATCACGTGTTTTCCTGCTCCCATTGCCCTGCGAACAGAACCGGGGCGAGCTGTGAGATTCTGCCGCGATGTGTGGGCGTTGTTGAATTTGGCAGCAGCGAGGTGGAATCGGCGGTTCGAACGGCGCTCAATCACCCCGAAGCAGACATCATCGCCGCAGACCTGCGCCGGCTTGAGACACTGACGGTCGTTGGGACCCGCTTTGATACCCGCGATGACTGTACTGAATCCTGTGAGCCATACCCATATCGGGATTTAACCGGACTGCACTGCGCGACCAATCTGAGAGAGCTGCATCTCAACAATGTGGCCGACCCGGATGTAACCCCCCTTGCACAACTCACACAGTTACAGCTGCTTGAAATCGGTGCGGGGTCGGATATGACCAGTCCGGTCATGCTGGAGAGAATGAGTGTGTTAAGCCAATTGCCGGAGCTGCGAACCCTTTTGCTGTCGGGGGTTTTCAGTGCGCCCGATCTCGGTGTTTTGTATGTGCCCGATATCAGTGTGCTGTCGTCGCTGGTGAAATTGACGACCTTGAAACTGGACAATAACCAAATCGTCGATGTAAGTCCCCTTGGTACGCTGGTCAATCTTACGTCACTGGTGCTGGAAAACAATGACATACGCGACGTGAGCGGGCTCTCCACGCTTATCGGGTTGACATCTCTGGATCTTCAACACAATAGAATCAGCGATGTAAGCGGGTTGTCCACCTTGCTGAACCTGACCGATTTATCGCTCAACAACAACGAAGTACATGATGTCAATCCATTGAGTATGCTTGTGAATCTCACCTCTCTGAACCTGAGTGGCAATCGAATCAGAGGGGTGAGTGGATTATCCCCCCTTGTCAATCTGACATCGTTAAATCTGGAAATGAATGCGATTGTCAATGTGAGCGGGTTAAGCACCCTTGAAAATCTGACTGCCTTAAACCTGCACGCCAATAGCATATTCGATGTGAGCGGGCTATCGACCCTTGTTCATTTAACTGCGCTGGATTTGAGTTCAAACCCGGTCCGAAGCATCCGTCCGTTGGCCACGCTGGTCAATCTGAACAGTTTGAATATCGATAACGGCACAACAGGCCCGGATGATTTGAATTTCAGTGATGTCAGTCCATTAAGCGGCCTCCTGAATCTGGCGACTCTGGACCTGAGCGGGAATAGAATCAGCGATGTGTCCCCATTGTCCAGTCTGGTGAATTTGACGCAACTGGATTTGCGGAACACGTTAATATCGGATGTAACCCCCTTGAGTCCCCTTTTGAATTTGAGAGAGCTGTTTATTGATGTGGATACCATCAGTGACTTGAGCCCATTATCATCGCTTGTGAATCTGACAATAAATCCAAATCCATGAGCCCATCCATCTGTTGACATCACCGGAATTCTGAGTCTGCCTGAATCTTTCAACTTTGTTTCGAGTTGCGCCTCGGGCCTGAAAATCGCCCCCTATTGAAACAACACGGTCACATCTGCAGATCCGGAGCTTGCATGTCCTTCGACCAGCATCGAAACTTCGTAAAGATTCCCTGTTGAAAAGCCATGACTCGCCCACGCGTTGAAATGAGAATAGGTGAGAATAGAATAGGTAAAAGAATAGGTAAACAAGAATAGGTAAACAAGAATAGGTAAACCAAGAATAGGTAAACCAAGAATAGGTAAACCACCCAAACCGAGCATTTTGAAATCATTCGGGTTTTACGATTTTTTGCAACAAAGTGAAAAAGCGGACGAAGAGGTAACCGCCAAACA
>JAFGWT010000311.1 GCA_016937015.1 Deltaproteobacteria bacterium
CCGCACTGGTGGCGTCGTTGGAAGCCCGAATGAATGCCGTCCGGAAACACCAGCCGCTGCCGTCACAGAAACCAAAGACGGTCATGATTGCCACAGGTCGCAATATGGGCACCGGAAAAATAGAGGATGCGTATATCATTGGCAAGGATGGCTTCTACCAGGACATGATAGAAATGGTTGGCGCCCAAAACGCCTACCAGGGGGGGGGGGCATTTCCGGTGGTCTCCAACGAGGGCATTCTGAGAATGAACCCCGATGTGATCATTGATATGGTGCCGGACATTGACAAACAGAACATTTCCGAAGAGAGCATTTTGTCGGAATGGCGACAAATGAAGGATCTGTCTGCGGTTCAGCACAAAGAGGTCCATTTGCTCACGGACGACTATGTCGTTGTGCCTGGGCCTCGATTTATTCTTTTGCTGGAGCAGTTCAGTCGTATTTTATCCAATGCACCGGACGCCAAAACGGAGACTGTGCGATGACTGACACCTGTCTCGCGGTATCCGGTCTCTCCATATCCCTTGATGGCAAAGCGGTACTCAAAAATGTGGCTTTCAATGTGAACCGCGGGGAATGGATATCCATCACGGGCAGAAACGGCGCGGGAAAGTCCACCCTGCTAAAGTGTCTGATGCGTATTTTAAAAATGGAAACAGGTGACGTGGTGTTGAACGGCAACCCCATTGCACTCATTTCGCAACGGTCCCTGGCACGGCAGGTTGCCTATGTACCCCAGGCGACCGGGCGATTTTCCCCGTTTACCGTGTTTGAGCACGTCATGCTGGCACGGTACCCTCACCTGCGACCATTTGCCGCGCCGTCAAGGCGGGACCGCGATATTGTGATGCACAATCTGGCGGAAGCTGGACTCAGCGAGCTTGCAGACAGAACCGTCAGCACCCTCAGTGGGGGCGAGCGACAAAAGGTATATCTGGCACAGGCATTTGCGCAGGGCGCCGATGTGCTGCTGCTCGACGAACCCAACACGTTTCTTGACCCCAAATGCGCCGCAGAAGTATTGCATCTCTTAAAAGTGGCCAATCAGGACCGCGGGACCACCATCTTATCGGTAACCCACGATATTAACAGCGCGGCAGTGATCAGCGATCGCATCATGGCGCTGAAAAGCGGTGAAGTGGTATTTATGGGCGCCCCATTTGAATTTATGGCGCCGCCCGTGCTTTCCGACGTTTTCAGCGCGTCGTTTTCATTCGTGTCCCACCCAGAGACAGGCATGCCGCTGGTGCTGCCCTGGCGTGCCTCATGATGCGACCCTTTTCCAAAAGGAAAGTCCTCTTTCTGCTTTTTGGCCTGCTTTTGGCCACGATGGCCGTCGCCCCGTTCCTGGGCCTCAAAACCATGTCGCTCAAATCCGTCATGGCAGGCGATGCAGATGCGGTGGAACAGCATATTTTTTACAGTATGCGATTGCCGCGGGTGCTGGTATCCCTGCTGTGCGGCGGCGCGCTGGCCCTGGGCGGAATGGTGTTTCAGGCGATGTTCAGAAACGCGCTGGCCACCCCGTTTACCCTTGGCGTTGCCGGCGGGGCGACATTTGGCGCATCAATATACATCAAACTGGGTCTGGCATTTGCGGTGCTGGGCGTTCCCGGCGTCACCCTCGCCGCTTTCCTGGGCGCGCTGCTGTCAATTGTGCTGGTGTACGGGTTGACACGGGCCAGCGGCACACTGTCATCCCATACCATGTTGCTGGCCGGGGTGGCGCTCAGTTTCTTTTTTTCGAGCGCGGTCTTTTTCATGCAGTACCTGAGCGATTTTGCCCAGTCATTCCAGATTCTCCGCTGGCTCATGGGCGGGCTCGCTGTACAGGGTTACACCACGGTATTTGACATGTTGCCCATCACTGTTGGGGGGACACTGGTCATACTGTATCTGACCCATGATCTGAACGCACTGACCACAGGTGAAGAGGAAGCGGCCGGTCGCGGCGTCAACGTGACCCGCACCCGAACAGTGCTCTTTTTTACCGTATCATTCATGGTGGCTGCCGTGGTCTCCGCCTGCGGCCCCATTGGTTTTGTGGGAATGATGGCACCCCACATCTGTCGACTGCTGATTGGCGCGGATCACAGGCATCTGACCTGGGCATCACTTCTCTTTGGCGGCATTTTTCTCACCTGGTGCGATGTATTGGCCCGAATGCTGATTGTCCCTGCCGAAATTCCGGTGGGAATCATTACCGCGCTGCTGGGCGGCCCGTTTTTTATCTGGCTGCTGATTTCAAAGCGAGGCGGTTACGGTTACTGATTTATTGCCTGAATTTACAACCTGTAAGCGACTGTTGATTTTTTTTTCAGTTTTTATGTTTTATCCCGCCCTCAATGTCCACGCTGAGGGTACATATTGTATATCTGACTGACTTGCGAAAAATATTAATATCGGTCATTATCGCGCCTGCTATTGGATGTGAGGGATACTGATAATATGAATGTTCGGACCAGATGGCTCATCGTGGTTGCCATGATGCTGCTGTTTTTTGCTATTTTAACCGTGCTGTTTCCGGTAATGGGTGGCAGTGCGAACGTGCTGGTGACGGTAGCGCCTGTGGTGGCAACGCTTTTTTTTGGCTTCAGAGTCGGCAGCATGGTCGCCGCCGCCAACTGGGTTGGGGCCATTCTTATTTTTACTCAGATTTCGACGTATTCCCCTATGGAGGGACTCGTTCGGTTGCCGCTCCCATTTCTGGTCACCATTTTAATCTGCTACGGCACGGACAGACTGAATCTGTTTTTGAAGCAGCGCAAACATGCGGAGCAACTGCAACGGGTGTCCGAAGATCGCTACCGGCTCATTTTTCAGCACAGCGCAGACGGAATTTTACTGCTGGACAACAAGGGCGTCATCATTGATGCCAGCCCAGGGGTAACTGCCCATCTGGGGTATTTGCCAGCAGCGCTGATTGGCACCCGAATACAGGACGCCGGTTTTTGCATGGACGACGACTTAATCGAAATTGTCAACCTGATAGAAAACGACACCAGGGCAGAAATTCGAGAAACAGAGGTGCGCGCCCGGGATGGGAACGGCAATCCGATATTTCTGTCCATTACGCTGTCGCGAATTGACGAGGATACCAGCACATGCACATGGATATGTCTAATGAAGAACATTACGGAGCGTCGCGAAATCATGGAAAAATTGCAGGAAGCCCAGAAAATGAAAGCCATTGGGCGCCTTGCAGGCGGAGTGGCGCATGATTTGAACAACATATTGAACGCGATTATCGGGTCCGCCCATGCGCATCGTCACGAAATAGCTGGTTTCAAAGGGAATCTGGAGGACCTGGACAACATTACGGTGGCCTGCAACCGGGGCGCCAAGCTGACCCGAAATCTACTGGGATTTGCCAGAAAAAAAGCGGTGACCCGGGAACTTTTTTCCCTGAATGAAGTGGTGGAACGGGTATTGGCCATCACCAATCGAACATCCCTAAAGACCATCACTCAAAAAGTAAATCTTGAACCCAACCTGCCCCTCATCTGTGGCGACCCCCACCAAATCGAAAACGCGTTGATGAATATTTTTTTGAACGCCCAGGATGCAATGACGCAAAATGGCGTTCTCAACGTGGAAACATCAAGTGATGACGGTGTGGTTTCTGTCCACATCGAAGATAATGGCAAAGGCATGGATGAAGAGACCCGACGCCGTGTGTTTGAACCGTTTTTCACTACCAAGCCTGTGGGAAAAGGAACGGGACTTGGGCTCTCAATGGTTTACGGCACAATCCATGCCCATGGCGGCACAGTGGAGATTCACTCGGTCGAAAATGAAGGGACCACGGTTACGCTGCTGTTTCCACAGGCTGCGGATGTACTGGCAGCGAATGGCGAAAAAGCATCCCATCGTCTGGACGCTGGAGATACCGACGCATCCATCCTCGCAACGCTGACAGTGCTGCTGGTCGATGACGAGCCTTTAGTCCTTAGAGCAGGCGTGCGCATGTTACAGGCAATGGGGTGCACTGTCCTGAGTGCTCGAAACGGCAGAGAGGCGATAGAAACCTACCGTACGCATGGGGACGACATTTCACTGGTGATTCTCGATTTGATTATGCCGGAGATGGATGGCGCAGAAACACTGGCAAGACTGCGGGAGTTGAACACAACCCTGCCCATACTTCTCGCTTCAGGCTATTCGCAGGAATTCGAACGACTGGAGTCCCTGAGGGACTGCAATAACTGCGTCTTCCTTCCCAAACCGTATCACCCCGAAGCGCTTATCGCCGCAGTCAGGGAGGTATTGCAGCATCGCGCCGCCTGATTTATCCGGGTCTGGAACGCGCTCAGAGCGCGGTATAACAGCGAAGATATATCGTCATGCTCGCGAAGATATATCGTCATGCCCGCGAAGGC
>JAFGWT010000312.1 GCA_016937015.1 Deltaproteobacteria bacterium
AGTTCCACCGTGGCAATGAACTCTCCCGAAGCCAGCCTGGCGCCCAGTCGGGATCGATTGGCGAGGGGGATTTCCGGTTTGGGCGCTTCCACTTCGGTGATGCTCTCGGCGCTGACAATCAGAGACCGGGCCTCACCGCTCATTTGGCGGATGGACGATGAGATGGCCTGTATATGGGCGGGGGTGGCCCCGCAGCACCCGCCCACCACCTGCGCCCCCACGGATACAAAACGCCTGGCGTAATTGGCCATGTAGTCGGGGGAACACACATAAATGGTGCGGCCTTCGACCTGAGTGGGCAGCCCGGCATTGGGCATCACACTCAGGGGAACGCTGGTGACTCGCCGGATTCTTTCGAGGGTATCGAGCATGGGTTTGGGGCCCACGGAGCAGTTGAGGCCAATCACATCAGCGCCGTGGCGTTCCAGCTGTACAGCCAGATCCTCCGCTTTGGCGCCGTACACCGTGTTGCCCTCCTGGTTGACTGTGAACGAGCAGATAACCGGAATATCGGTTTGTCGCACTGCATTGACGGCCTTGACCGCGTCGATGGCGTGGCTGATTTCTTCCAGGTCCGCGAAGGTCTCCAGAATGATGACGTCTACGCCCCCTTCCACCAGGGCATCCACCTGTTCATGGAACGCATCGGCAACAGTGAAATCACTGTCAGGCTCCAGCAGGGGAGCCAGTTTGACCCCCAATGGGCCCACGGCGCCCGCAACAAGAACCGTATCCCCCGCGGCTTCCTTTGCCAGCGCAGCGCCAGCCAGGTTTATTTCGCGAACTTTGTCTGACAAATCAAAAGAAGCCAGCTTGAAACGGTTGGCCCCGAAGGTGTTGGTTTCAATGACCATGGCCCCGGCCGCAACGAAATCCCTGTGGATGCGCAATACCAGTTTGGGATCGGTCAGGTTGAGCTGGTCGAAGCAGCGGTTAATGAATACACCGTGATCAAACAGGGTGGTGCCCATACCGCCATCAAAAACCACAGTCTGTGATTTTAGTAATTTTCTAAAACGATTTTCCATAGTTACATCCTGAGTACCGGCACAATGGCCGGGCAGAGGTGTTGCGTTGCAATTAATCGGCGCCTTCGCGTGCGGGGAGTACTTAACACGATTTTTGGATTTTACCAATTCCGTTCAATTCCCCACACCGATGCCTTGCCATCGCTTCAGATTTGTCCATTCAAAGCTGGACTGGCGAAAGACATTGCTCTATATGTGCTAAAGAATTTTGCTAAAGAATTTAATGATATTGAAAATAAGGAGTCGTGCTTATTCGATTCCATATATCATGGGCCTTTTGAGGAGGACAGTTTTGTTGAAACGGCACATTAACGCATTGGCGCTTTTTATTTTTGTTATTTTGTTTTTGCTGCAGGGGACTCTTCTGGCGCAGACCGAGGATGCGGCTGCGGCAGACGCCGGAGACGACGCCACCGCCGGGGATGACGATGGCGATGACGATGATGACAATGACGATGACGATAACGACGATGACGACGATGACGATGACGATGACGATGATGTCGGCGTTGAGGTCACCGATGCGGATGATGAATCCGAAGATACCGGGGAAGAAGCGTCAGCCGATGATCTTGAACTGGACTACGAAGCCCTTGGGCAGATGGATCCGGAAGCTGAAATGAACGCTGCCACTGCGGCGGGGCCTGCCATGGAAGTGACAGAGGACTGGACCCAGCGCAGCCTTGATATTTTTGAAGTGCACGGCTACTTCCGGGTTCGCCCAGGTCTTTATAACAAATTTTTTATTCGTAACGATCCGTCCCTGTTTCCGCTGGACACATATCAGCAAGGCAGCCTTGATAACAAGGACAAAACCAAAACCCTGGCAGGCGCCGACATGCGGTTTCTGCTGGCCCCCACCATCAATCTGAGCGAGGAAGTGCGCATCAATTCGGAGCTGGTCTTTTTTGACAACATGATGATGGGGTCCACTCCGGCAGCCCGTTTCGATATGGATTCCGGCACCACCAACCCCGGTTCCCTGTCGGGCAGCGGCCAGGGCGCGCCATCTGGGGATTACTTCACCATGCTGCGGGCCTGGGGTGAGATGGAGAGCGATATTGGTCATCTCCGCTTTGGTCGTATGCCCGAACACTGGGGCACCGGCATGCTGTACAACAGCGGCGACGGTCTCAACGATGATTTGGGCGACTCGGTGGATCGCATCTCTTTCGCATTTAAAATCAACGGCTGGATGATTATGCCCGCCTTTGATTTTCCCAATGAAGGGTTGAGCCAGACCAGCAAGGCCGGCCGTCCCTTTGATGTGTCCCAGCTCGACGAAGGCTACCGGGTGGTGGGTGTTTTGGCCTACCAGCACGAAAAGGAAGACCAGGACAACATGCTCAAGCAGGGGCACTGGCTCATCAACACCGGTCTTCACCTGTCCTATCGCTCCCAGTCTCAGGAATTCATGTGGACCGACGAGCTGGCAACCACCGTTGGCAGTGACGATAATGGCATTACAGCTTTAAAACGCGATATGTGGATGGTCACCCCGGACCTCTGGTTTCAGTTTCTGGTGGGCACTTTCCATTTGGAGCTGGAATTCGCGCTGCAGATGGGCGAAGTGGGCGAATACCACATCGACGTCAATGAAGAAACAGAAGCGCTCAAGCTGATGTCCTGGGGCGGCGTGCTTCAGGCGGATTATGGTCTGCTGTCTGATCAGCTGCGGCTCGGTATCGAATTTGGTATCGCATCCGGGGATAAGGACGTGGAGGGTCTGGGCGCCCCGTCATCGTATTACCAGCAAAACGACGATTCCAACTCAAAATTCTCTACGTTCTCCTTCAATCCGGCTTACGCGGTGGACAACATTCTGTATCGTCACATTCTGGGGTCGGTATCCGGCACATATTACTTCAAACCCTGGCTGCGCTACGATTTCCTGAAAGCGGCCATGGGCAAAAAACTGGGCGTTCAGCTCGACATCGTGTTTGCCCGCGCCATGTACGAAAAATCTACCATTTATAACCGCTCCGGAAATCTGGGCCTCGAAATCGACGGCCGGCTGGACTTTGTTACCGCGGATCGCTTTTTTGCCAGCCTTAAGTACGGGGTGCTCTTTCCCCTTAACGGGTTCAAGGGAGATTATGAGTGGACGGACGCGGACGGGGTCGACCACGAGCATCAGGACGGCGATCTCGCCATTCCCCAGACCCTGCAGCTGCTGATGGGCATCACGTTCTAATGGCTGGCTGAATACCATGTCCAGACTCATTCCATTACTGTTTTCCCTCATCCTGTTGTTGACCGTCGCTGCCGCCGAGGCTCACAGCAGCCACTCATCCGTCGATGGACCGTATCGCATTCACGTGGTCACCGTTGGACAGGGCGAAGAGCTGTTTACCCGGTTTGGGCACATTGCGCTGATGGTGGAGGATATGGGGCGCGGGGAGCGTCTGGTATATAATTTTGGCACCTTCGATTTTGAGGATCCGAAACTGCGGTTCAGGTACGCCCGCGGATTTCTCAACTACTGGCTGTCCGTGGCCGATTTTGACCGCTTTTTCTATTTTTACGCCCAGTCCAACCGGGATATGTGGCTGCAGACATTAAATCTCAGTGACGAAGAAGCGGCGAAAATGGCCCATTCTCTGGCCAAAAACGCCCTGCCCGAAAACCGCTACTATCTGTATCGACACTTTCTGGACAACTGCTGCACCCGGGTGCGGGACGCCATCGACGAGGCCACCGACGGCGCCATTTCAAAACAGTTTAAATCCATGCCGGTGGAACGGGATTTTCGATACTGGACCGCCCAATGTCTGGAAGGACTGCCGCTGTATCGCAGTGTGATTCTGTATTCCCTGGGCCCGGCCATTGATCAGCCCCTGACCAGATGGGACGAGGAATTTTTACCTGAGGTGCTGCTCGAGGATTTGGACAAAGTGGCAGTTGGCAAAAATCGCGTGCCACTGGTGGCCCGACGCCAGCAACTGCTCCGGCGGGAAGGACCGCCCATTGGCTCAGAAGTGCCCGCCATTGATATCATTGTGATGGCCATTCTGTGCGGCTTCATCCTGATTGGTTTCGCTGTACCACTGGCAGTTCCCCGGCTGGGGAAAGAGGGCGCCCTGAGTCGACGCCTGCTGGGCGTTGGCCTTGTGTTTTGGGGACTGCTGGCTGGATTGGGCAGCCTGATGCTGGTGCTCTACTGGACCGTTACCACTCATTTTGATACCCATTACAACGAGAACCTGTTGGTGAATCCCCTGTTTCATCTGTGGCTGATTGGTCCTGGGGTGGCGCTGATTGCCAAAGCCCGCCTCAGACCCCTGACCCAGAAGGTGATTTACTGGTATCTCATTGGGGCACTGGGACTGATTGCGCTGGATGTGCTGCTCAAAATCGGGCCGTTCATTCAGGGCAACTTTGGCCCCATCGCCCTCGCTGTCGCCCTTAACACAGCCGCCTTCTTCGCGCTCAAACGCACCAAAGCCATTTAGCTTCCGCCTTTATTTGGCCGAGGTTGATTTTCCGTTTACGGTAGTAATGGCCGAGCTGACGGTCACCACCATGGAACGGCTCGCTTTGTCATTCCGGTATCCGTCGGGCCCGTTCCTTACGGCCAGCAACAGCATGCCAGACACAACAAAAAATACGATGGTAAGCAAAATGAAGTTCAGTGTTCCGATTGTTTTGATCATTGGAAAGCTCGCCTTTGCTGAGAGTGAATTCCAATTGCATTGTCTTTTATACAGTATTGCGACAATGATTGGTAGAAAAAATACAGTTTTTAAGAAAAATTATACAAATACTTTTATTGTGATGAGGGCGCTTCGTTTTCGTCCCAAAGGTCGCCTGCGTCGACGTTTGGCTATGGTGGTGGCTAACCTGATTGCGCGGTGTGCGGGCCAACAGGCAATCATTGCGCGAATGCCATGCCAACGTGTTCGACGACGATACGGATCGTGTGCATCCCAACCGCCGGGGTGCATTGCGTGGCAGCAGGCCTGGGCGGAACTGCTGGAAAATCAGAATCCTGGCTAATTGCATGGGGTTGAAATTAAAAACGTGAAAAAGTTCAAAGCCGTATTATAGATTGTGTACGCTGTGTTGTGCAGGGCGTGCTGTGCAGGGAGTGTAATAATTCGCAGCATGTGGCAGGTTCGCCAGGAGATTTTCAGTTCCACATTTCAATGACTCTCACTCCGTGGCAGCAGACCTGTTCCCCTGTTGAGCGCTGTGTCTTAAATGGATAAACGCGCTGGCGCTGCAGACGCGAATTGGATGCCCCGTTGCGCCATGCAGCCAAACAGTCGGAGAAACAAAATGCCAAATGCAAAATCACCTGAAGCGTTGCTCGACCTACTGGCCATGGCCGTTCGGGACCACAATTATATTGCCCATGCGGCGCTTTACACTGCCGACGCGTCGCCAATATGCAAATGGGACAGGGAAACCCCGGATGCGCTGTTTGACGCGGCAATTGGTCAGGTCACCACCATGTTTCGCAAGCACCCCCGCGAGGGTCTGAACCGGATATATTTTTCTGATATGCAGGGGATCATCGTGGCGACGCTGGTCAATAAAAATACCCTGCTCATGATGAATGCGGCAGCCCCTTCATCCCTGGGCATGATATCCCTGGCCTCGTCCAAAGTGACTCAGATCATTGCAAATGCGTTGTAGCCAAATGGCGTTCATTCCGTAAAAAATTCAGAATACATTATTTTCATTCTGCGATAAAACTGGCATCAGTCAGTGCTTTTTTGCCCCAGTGCAACAGTGGAAGGAGAAACGATGAAATCAGCTCACCGGAATTCAACATTATTCGCTTTTGTACCCACCGTGCTGTGGACTGTATTGTTCCTAAGTCTTTTGGTTGCGGGCGGCTGCGCGACTCAGGTGCAGAACATGCCAAAAACGACAGCGAATCCCCCACCGACCGTACCATTTTCGTCGTTCAGATATTTTAAACTGATGCCGGTGACGATAGCGCCTCAGTATGCGGACCACCAGGCCAACCAGCGGGCGCATCGTAAAATTGAGGAGAATTTGAATGCGCATTTTTCAGGTATGCTGCAATCGTGGAACACCGCGGTGAGACAGGCACCGTATCAGACCCTTGTCATTGAACCCAAAATTGTTGAAATCAAATTTATCAGCGGCGGGGCGCGGTTTATGGCGGGCGCCATGGCAGGCAGTTCGGTGGTTGTGATGCATGTGGACTACCGGGATGAAGCCAGTGGCAATGTGATTTCACACGCGGAGTTTTATCAGAAAGCCAATGCCATGGGCGGCAGTTATTCAATGGGGGCCACCGACAATGACATGCTTCGGCGCATTGCGGATTTGGTGGCGGAATTTACCCGAAATAATTTTTCCCAGGCGATTGGCGGCCCCACCGGCGCGGAAGGCTGAACCGAATGGGTTTATTTTCGTTTGGTTGGTCTATTTTCGTTTGGTTCGAATTTCGTATTTGTGCATGAAATCCTTTGCCGCCCGTTGAGGGTCCACTTTTAAAAAGCGTGCGAATTCCATTACAAATCCCCGGGTAAACACGGCGGCGGGCAGCTCGTCAAAGCGTTCTTCCTCGATTGCCCGCAGGTAACGGACTGAGATTTTGGCGCGGTTGGAGATGTCAGAGAGCTCCACCTGCCGCTCCTTGCGCAAGCTGGAGAGAAACGCCCCGTCCACCACGTCGCCTTCGCGAAGTGTGACTTTGGGCAGGGATTCCTGGGTTACCGTGACAGTGCCGGCAATGCTGTCCCGAAGCGATACATCCGATGCGACCTGGCTGACAAATCCTTCGGGAAAATGGGCGCGATCGTATTCCCGGCGAATGGAGCGATCGAGCAGCCGTGCATGCGCCTTTTCGGCCAGTTCCTCAAACTGGACCCGCTCTGAGTCGCTGGCGGCGCCCCGGACGGCCATCCCTTC
>JAFGWT010000035.1 GCA_016937015.1 Deltaproteobacteria bacterium
ATTGATGTGGAAAATGCTCTCTGCAAAAGGTGCGGTCGGCACAGTCGCCCCGGTGGATTTTCACTTATCAATGGAAAGCGGTGTCACCACCAATGCACAGGCCGGATCTCCCCAGGACAGCACCGGCACTCCCGTGGTAAGTCCCATGGGACATCTGGAAGTGGGAACCCGCTTTACGGTGCCCACTCGAACATTCATCCGTCCCGCCCTGGGCGTAGAGGCCAGACTGAATGGATTCACCGCTCAATCAGTAAAAAAATATTCGTCAATCGACATCGCATATCTGCCGGGCATACTGTTTGGACGGACCACTACCCTGCTGCTCTCATACAGAGGCAGCCTGATGATGCTCGCATGGCCCGGAAAAACGCTGTTTCGTGAAACCCATCGGGCGGAACTTGAATTGACACATCCGAACGGGCAGCTGTTTTTCGCAAATGCCGGCAAGCGCATTTACAAAGAAAACGGACGCACCCGATGGGAGTTGGAGGCCGGCTATGGCCGTTCAAAAACGTTGAACGGCTGGACCGCACTGCTGCTCAGCGTGAATGGTCGATATTACAATGCCATTGGCGCACCGTATGACGAGATAGGCGCGGGATTACTGGCGGCGGCTCAGTTTTCGCTGCCGCGGCGTTTTGCCTTAAAATCGGGAATTGGCGAGAGCGCGGATTATTTCTTCAATTCCGGCGGTCCCAAAGGCATGGATGCGTTTGGCATAAATACACGGCGACGGGACTGGACAATACGTCATTTTGACGAGCTCTGGTTTCCGCCTCTGAAAAAAATCAAACTGGGTGTGCGCTACGAATTCAATCACCGGGACTCCAACGCCAACGCATCAAACAGCAATATCAGCTACGACTATCTGGAGCACCGCATTCTACTCAAAATATCCATTGGAATAACCGCAAATCCGCTCGTGCCTGACGTACGGAATGAATCTTCGCACGTTCCTTTAAACTACGGCCTGCACACCACTGATGACAACCCCGGGATAAACTCTCGCGAAATCGCAGAAATGATGCGCATGGACGAAGCGGCACGTGCGGCGTCGTCATGTGTCGAATAAGGAAACCAATTATGGATTATTCATTAAATCAATTAATTAAAGGTCAGCTTATTTATCTTCTCGCCTTTTCCGGCATCTGTTACATCACGGCGTGTGAGCCATCTGAAGAAAAGAACATCCCGAATAAAACGCGCGATTCGGTTTCAAGTTCGGATTCGGAAACGGTATCGGCAAATACCGATAGCGCAACAGAAACTGTTGGTGGTTGCATTGAAGCTGACACAGTTACAGATTCCGGTAACACTGCCGCAACCGATTCGCCGGTATCCAGTGACACTTTGAGGGATACCTCCGCCACCACCGATTCTGATGTAAACAGCGCCACTGATTCAGTCGTTGTGCCAGACACCGCCGACAGCGATACCGCAGGTTCGGATTTGGATACCGCGCTTTGTCCGCCGGATATGGCCCCAGTCATCCCGGACACCGAGTCGGAGACTGAAATGCCCTTTTGTATTGACCGGTACGAGGCGTCGAGACCTGACGCCACCAGCGACAGTCATGGCAGCGATGGCTCGATGGCCCAATCAGTGCCCGGTGTGTTACCCTGGCACGTGTACCCAATGAGCGACGATGCACTGTCTGTTTTTAAAAGCGCCTGCGAAGCCGCGGGAAAATCCCTGTGCACGGGGTCACAGTGGCAATTCAGTTGCAGCGGCCCAGACCACACTGACTATGTGTTTGGCAACGCCGAAGACTTCAGCGTGGAAACATGCAACACCGTTGCGACTTTTTGCGATGATTTCTGCGACGAACACAACATCCTCGCCGATGACTGCAACACCAGTACATCCAATTGCGGATATCACTGCGGTGACGCGTCAGGCAACGAAACATGTTTTAAGATTGTTCCCACTGGACAGTTTAATGCATGCACCAACATGTTGGGCACTTTTGATATAAACGGCAACCTGTGGGAAATCGTCACCTCTGAAGACGCCATCAGCGGATATGAAATTCGCGGCGGTGCATTCAACTGCGCAAGTCCAACAACCCGCCTGCGATGTGATGCACAGGCGACATGGACCGACCTCTATGCGGGATTCCGATGCTGCAAACCGGTTTCGGGTATTTAACCGACAAAAAAATGAATGACCGCCAGGGGATTACGGAATGGGCACTGTTTCATAACCGGCGGCAATCCACGCCTCTATCCCATCCTGCATTACATAGAGCGCTGAATATCCAGCGTTCATCAGCGTATCGTATGCCGCCTCGCTGCGAACCCCTTTACGGCAGTATATAATAATGATTTTAGAATCATCCACTTCAGCAAGCCGGCCACCGAGCACATCCCAGGGAATTTCAACCGAACCTGAAATATGCCCCAGATTGTAAAACTGCGTATCCACCACATTGAGATACAGCATATCTGGACAGTCTCTTTGCCAAACGTCGTGCACCTTATCGGCGCTCAAATACTTTGTCTGCGGCAGCTCGCAATCGTTCGATTCAGACGATACAGTATCAACCCCGGTGTCACTACCGGTGTCGCTCCCGGTGTCACTCCCGGAGTTGCTCAAGCCATTATTCGCAGAGTCCTGTTCGTTTGATGTATCAACGGTCGTATCCGTTCTGTTTGGCAACGTGTCATTTTCTGTACTTAAAGGACCATTTGCACAGCTGTTCAACAGCCAGACGGTCAATAGGTAATAAACATATCGCGACATCACAATTCCCTTTGCCTTGCTCATAATATTATGAATACATTATCTTAAAAAAACCTGAAACAGAAACTTATGTTTTTCGTGAGTCTCGTTCGTTGCAAATGGTTGCAACGACATCCCTGAAACGATAATGAAAAAGCGTATGCCACAAAAAAAAATAATCGACTTACAGGTCATTCTCGCAGGCAAGTGGGATGATGGTGTGCGTCCCAAAGATTTATATGCAAACCATATCAGAAACGCGCCGGAGTCTAATGTCGCCGCAATAGTGAAAGGTCTCACCAGCAACGACCGCAAGGTTCAAAACGGATGCGCCGAACTGGCGTCACTGCTCTCAGAGGAACACCCCCAACTGCTGTATCCGTATGTGGCGATGTTCATTGGCAACATCAATGCCAAAGAAAAGATACTCCGCTGGGAAGCGGTGTGCACGCTTGGTCACATGGCATCGGTTGATGTGAAGAACGCGATCGTGCCATACCTTCCCAGAATTATTGTACATATGAGAGATAAAAGTATTGTCCTCGCAGGGCATGCCGTGCGTGCGCTGTCCAGAATGGCACTGGCATATCCGGAAAAGTCCCGCGACATTTTTAATGCCTACCTTGAAGCGGCAGATGCATTCCCAGGCAATAAAATTGGTTTTGTAATCGAAGCCATGGAACCGTTAATTGGGCTCAATACCCTCAGCAGCGACATAAAATCATTTGTTCAACCCTACAAAGACAGTCCGGTAAAAGTGGTTGCCCAAAAAGCGGCCAGAGTGTTGAAGAAGCTGTAATGCTCCTGCCTCAATAAATTCCAGGATAATAAAAC
>JAFGWT010000313.1 GCA_016937015.1 Deltaproteobacteria bacterium
TGCATCTGCGTCAGATGACCGAACTCCGCTTTTTTCGAAAACTGCGGAATGTTCAGAACGATCAGGAGCAGGTCCGAAATCCTGACCCGGTTGAATATCTACGCCTGGAAAACGATTGGGCCAACCATGCAGGGATGCTGCAAAATGAAGATGAATTCCCTCAGGTGTGGCCCGAAACCAGACCGACACCATCGGAACCGCTGACTCAGAACGAACAGGCGCGGCTGGTTGCATTCCTTGTCGATAAGGTTGCTGATGATATCGATGGAGACCGGCTGGACCTTGTTATTTCAACGCAAATTTATGGAGAACGACTCTCCGACATCGTGCGTCGCAAATTTCCCGACCTCTCGACCGGGGACAGAAAAAGAATTTATCAGCGGGTGAAACGCCGTCACAGTCGCACACTCGAAAAATTACGCGAGATGCTGAACGACCTTCATTGTCCCCAAACAGCCCCCTCGGATGCTTTGCCTTTCCGAATGCCCACTGCATTCGAAGGAGGTGAATGATGGCATCTGTCAACACACACGCTGCATTGGCGATGGCCTTTCGTGAAGTCACGCTGGGCCTGATTGGCCTGTTTGATGTGTACGAAGCCGACAACGACTTAACCGATGCAACTGCCGAGGCGCTGGGACGCGTCTTTCGCGAACATCTGAAGCGCAATGGACCATCCGGAGCGCCGCCTGCAAGTCGGGCGCTTCATGGACTGGCTGAGGAAATGGAATCTGCGGCCTGCAAGGCTGCTTAAACAAATTTTATGGAGGACACCATTATGTCAAACGCATGGGAAACAGCACAATCATTAGCCGAACAACACGCCAACTCCGGAGGAATTTTTATTCGCCTGAGCAACAACGGCGACAAAGTGGTGGGCGCCTTTTGCGGCGAACCCCACGCCCGGGAGGTTCACTGGACCGGGGAAAAATACGTGGAATGCACTGGAGACGGTTGCAAACTCTGCGCCCCGGGAAAACGGCCCAGCCTTCGGGTGATGCTCAACTTTTATGTTCCGGCCGAGTCAGAAATGAAAGTGATTGAGGGCGGGACCGCATGGTTCAAAGACGTCATCAAAGTGCGGGACAAATACGGCCTCGACAAATGGCTCTTTGAAATTGAGCGTCACGGGGACTCCGGAGACCCCAAAACCACCTACAGCATTTTGCCTGAAGAGAAAACCGACGACGAGCTACGCGCAGACATCGCCGCGGCAGCGCTTCATGACCTCGCCAACATTGGCAACGGTGAAGAAGAAGAAAAGGCGCCTGCGAAATCCAGAGCAGGCAGTATTAACCCTCGTGTGGCTGGGGAACTGGTGGCGCAGTTAAAGGCGTTGCCCCGAAGTGATGTGGATACGTTTCTGGCGGAATTCAAGGTGGAGCGGGTGCGGGACCTGCAGGCGAGCGATGAGGCCAAAGCCCGCAAGTATATCGCCAGTCTGACTGCGCCTCAGGATGATTCCGAAATTGATCCGTTTGCATGAGGACCCGCCCAGTGATTGCCACAGTGGACAGCGCGATTCGTTTTCATGCCAAAGACCTCCATCCCAAAAGTATGGAGCGCCTCTGGCGAGACCTGACCTTCCCCAACCCGGAATACATCAACCGCGTGCGGTTTAACAAATGGGTGGGGGCGACTCCCGAGGAGATTTACCTGATTGAATCGGATGGAAACGACGTGCTGTCCATTCCCCGTGGCGCCGTTCGCCTCCTGCAGGATGCGGTCGCGGTAGCAGGCGATACGGTTTCATTTGTTGACCAGCGGGTGTTGCATCCACCTGTTGATTTTAATCTGTCGTTTACACTTCGGGATTATCAGAATACCGCCGCGATCCGATTGGCGCGTGGGGTTCAGGGGTGTGCGGTGATTCCGTGCGGCGGGGGGAAGACGGTGGTGGGCATGGGCGTGATAGCGAAGCTGAGGCAACCCGCCATTATTCTAGTGCATACAACTGACCTGCTCGAACAATGGCAAAGCACCATTCGCGACGCGTTTGGCATCGAGCCCGGCGCCATTGCAGATGGAAAAGTTCAACTTGAAGTTATCACCGTGGCGATGGTTCAAACGCTGACAAATCTGGATGAACCCGCACTCACACAGATTGGTCAGCGGTTTGGTGTGGTGATTCAGGACGAGGCGCATCACACGCCTGCAACGGTGTTTCGTTCAATACTGTCTGCTTTTGCCGGAAAGTATCGCTTTGGATTGACAGCCACCCCGGACCGGGCTGATGGACTATCTGTGCTGCTCGAGTTGTGCATTGGGCCCATGGTGTTTCAGATAGGTCATCAGCAGCTTGTCGATGGGGGGCATCTGATTATTCCAGAAGTGGCATTCATTGAAACCGGTTGCACGCCCAGTGGAGAAACCCATGCCGCCGTCATTTCAGAACTGGTGAAAAACCACACCCGCAATGGGTTAATTGTGGCGCTGGCCGCTCACGAGGCAAACCAAGGAAGAACAGTCCTGATTCTGTCGGGCCGCGTGGACCACTGCGGATTGCTCGCGAAGAAGCTGAAAGCAAAAGGCGTCTCGGTCGAAGCGCTGACCGGCAAAGTGCCCAAAACCAAACGTACCGATATCCTTGAACGGTTTAAATCGGGCGCACTGAGTGTCGTTTGCGCCACCAGTCTCGCTGATGAAGGACTGGACGTTTCAAGGTTGGAGCGACTCATTCTGGCGACGCCCGCAAAAGCAGAGGGCCGGACGATTCAGCGACTGGGTCGTTTGATGCGTCCTCATCCATTGAAAGAGACCCCAATTCTGTATGACCTTGTGGACAGCGCGCCAATGACCCGAAAGCAACAGGCCGCAAGACGCAGGGCATATAAAAAGGTGCTCGGCAAGGACGCGCCAGGGATATGCAGTGGACAGAATCTTGCGTGCGCGTGGGATGAATCAACACCGGCCAACCAACCGACATACTCAACTGGAAGCAGGTAATTCATGGACGATGTCGCTTTCCGCAGACTTGTGGATGAGGTTCGGGAACGCACGGATATTGAATCGCTGATTCATGAAACAGTTGATTTGCACTCTGCGGGGTCGGTGCTGAAAGGACGCTCTCCATTCAACAGGGATGAGAATCCGTCGCTGGTGGTCTGGCCCCATACGGGCACGTGGCGTGATTTTTCCGGCGGCGATTCCGTTGGGGGAGATTGCTTTGAGTTTGTGCAGCGGCGCGACAATTTGTCATTTGTTGAAGCGCTTCACCTGCTGGCGGCAAAGGTGGGCGTTGAGGTTCCCGGCGGGGATGACCCCGGCATCGCCGACGAACTTCGAGTCATATCAGAGCGACGACGGGTGGAGGATTTGCTCACTGCCGCAGCAGCCTATTATCATGGTGTGCTGCCCAGCAAGATTCGGCGGACGTGGCTGAACGAGAAGTATGGATTTACGAACGAAACCGTGGACGAACTCTTTTTGGGCTGGGCCGATGGACATCTGTATGAGCATCTCACTCGCCTTTTGGGCGCCACTGAGGATGAGGCGCTGGAAACAGGTTTGTTTGTTCGACTCAAAGACGGTCGGATAGAAGACTTCTTTCGCGACCGGCTGGTGTTCCCCTATTGGAAGCACGGTCGAGTGGTCTACTTCATCGCCCGCGCCACTGAGCACACCGGCGATGAGCCCTGGGAACAGGCCAAGTACAAGAAGCTTTTAACGCGGTCGGATAAGCATCCCTATGTTTCCCGCTACGTGCTGAACGATACGTTCTATAATGAAGACGTCGCACGAAAGTCAAAACAACTGCTCATCACCGAAGGCGTCACCGACTGTATCAGCGCCATGCAATCCGATGTGGCCTGTATATCGCCGGTGACTGTGCGTTTTCGCAAAAAGGACAATGAAAAGCTGCTGCAGCTGACGAAGGGATGCGAACGAATTGTTATTTGCAACGATGCTGAGGAAAGCGGCGCAGGGGAATCAGGCGCCATCGAAACCGCGCAGGCGCTGCATGCTGCGGGTCGTGATGTGCGAATTGCGGTGATTCCACGGCCAGAGGGCACCGATAAAATCGATTTGAATGAACTGGTGGCGACGAAGGGCGCCGATGCACTACAGGCTGTCATTCAAAAAGCCAGGCGATTACCTGAGCACCAGCTGGAAGCCATCCCGGCCGATACGCCTAAATCAGACCTTGGCGAAAAACTGAAACCGGTGCTGGAAACCATCCGCTCGTCAGAACCATTGGTGCAGGAGGCTTACGCCGATTTGCTGCGCACCCGGTTCAAACTGAAAAGCGCCACAGTGAAAGCACTGATGCGTCCGGCGAATCGGGATGACAGCGACACTGATGCTGACTCAAACGATGTATTCTCGCAGGACTCCCGCAAAGGCGAGGTGTTTGAGGATACTGATCACTACTATATTCAGGGGCGACGGGGAGAGCCGGTGGTAATTTCATCGTTTCAGATTGAACCTACCCGACGCATTCGCGTGGAGGATGGCGAAATCATAGACGCCGATGTTACAACCGATAGAGGGATTGTGCACAGAGAGTTGCGGTTCCCCAGAGAGGCATGGAACGCCAAACGCAGCTTTCTAAAAGTGCTCAGTCCCGTGGATTTGCAATGGACCGGGTCGGATGAAAACATTCAGGGGGTGCTGAGGCTCGTGGCGTCCCGGACGGTTCCCACGCTTCGGGGCACCCGCAATCTGGGTTATCTCGATACCGACAAAGGATCCAGGTGGATTACGCCGGATGGCGTGCTTGCGCCTGAAGGGAATATCGCCGACGAAGACCTTGTATATGTGCCATCGGGGGCGTCGCTTTCCAATCGGGTGAATTACAAACCGCCGAAAGACCCGGCGGTGGAGGCGTCGGCGGCAGCAGTGATTCTCCCTGCGTTGCTGGATTTGAATACGCCCGAAGTGGTGCTCCCAGTGCTGGGGTGGTTTTTCGCGGCGCCCATCAAGCAGCGCATCGCCCGCCAGTTGGGGCATTTTCCCATTTTGATGGTATGGGGCACGCAGGGCAGCGGCAAATCCACGCTGGTGATGGAGGTGTTCTGGCCGATGTTGGGGGTGCAATCCGCAGAACCCTACAGCGCCACAGAGACTGAGTTTGCGCTGTTGAAACTGCTGTCGGCCACCAACTCGGTGCCGGTGTTCATTGATGAGTACAAACCGTTCGATATGCCCAAATACCGGCGCAACACCCTGCATCGTTACATGCGACGGCTGTACACCGGCGAAGTGGAAGAACGGGGCCGGGCCGATCAAAGCGTTGTCACCTACAGACTTGGCGCGCCGCTTTGTGTCGCCGGAGAAACCCGCCCCATTGAACCAGCGCTGGTGGAGCGCATTCTCACTGCCAACCCCGACAAAGATCAGCTGATGAGAAATCCCGTTCACGCTCAGGCGTTCAAGCGGGTGCGATCGGTGAACCCGTTGCTTTTGTCGGCAGGCATTGTTCGCTTTTTGCTGGGGAGAAATACCGAGGCGGATTTGGAGCTGGCCACCCAGGTGACCAATCGTCTTCTCGATAGCAAAGAGGTGCCGTTTCGTGTGCGGGACAACATCACCGTGATGGTGCTGGGACTCCACTGTTTTGAAGAATACGCCGCCAGTCTGGGCATTTCTTTGCCGGAACTACAGGTCGACCGCGCAGTGGACGGTCTGCTGGAAGACCTCCTGGAAAGCGGCGGCACCGCAGTAAAGACCGGCCTTGACTACTTCATTGAAGAGCTGTCGGTGATGGCCGTGGCCGGGACCCTCAAACATGGTCGTCATTACATATACAAAGACGGCCTGCTGGCGCTGCATTTCCCCTCGTGCCATGCCGCCTTTGCCGAACACTGCAGGCGCACCGGCTTTGAAGGCGAAGTACCCGACCGCAAGGCGCTCAGGCGTCAGCTGATGGAGAACATTCGGCGGGGCGGGTACATCAAAGGACTCGATGAACGGATTCAGTTTGGAACGGAACGCCGTCGTTCGGTAACGGTGGATCTGGGCATTGCCAAGGGGACGCTGGAGGTGGATGACTTCCCGCAGGAAGAGCCGGAAAGAGACTTCAGCAGTCACTGGGGGTGGCAACGTGATTAATACGCAACATACTGAAAACAAAGTACTATTTAGCTTGTCTTCGTTGAAAAAGAACGCATCCATGTACTCTGAGAGCGGACTGGTTGACAGCCCGCAAAAGCAAAACTCAGAGACTGCACGGAGGCCAACCATGCAAACAGCAACAGCGAAAACAGCAATATCGACAGAGGCGCTTGCCGAGGTGACTGCCCGACTTGCCGCACTTCAAGAACAGACGGTGTCGCAACTGAGAGAGACTTACCTGGAGGTGTTCAACGAACCGACCCGTTCGCGCAACAAGGATTATTTACGAAAGAAAATCGCCTGGCGCATTCAGGAACTGGCGGAGGGCGGACGCTCAGCAAGGGCCAAAGACCAGATAACAAAGCTGGCAGCCGAAGCGCCCGCCCGATGGCGCAGACCTCAAGGAGCGTCACAGGTGATCCCCTTTTTGGAGAAACCAGCAGCCAAACGGGACCCACGCTTGCCTGAGGAGGGGGTCACCGTTACACGTATATACAAAGGGACAACACACAACGTTACCGTGCTCGATGATGGATTTGAGTACCAGGGCACACGGTATCAAAGCCTTTCAATGATCGCCCGGGAAATCACCGGCACCAACTGGAATGGCTTTCTGTTTTTCGGGCTGCAGAAACGGAGCAAAGAAGTCGAAAGCGAGGTAAATTGATGAGTGACACTCCTTTTTATCAAACACGCATAGGGAGGACTTTTTTCGACCATACGATGCCCGAGCTGGTGAGGCAGCTCTCACAGCTGAACGTGTTGCTGCAGCAATTGATTGACCATTCACAGCCCGAAAAGTCGTCCATGGAACCGGTATCAGCAGGAGTACCAACGGATGAATAATCGGAACGCCAAATCTTCAGGAAGCCAGCCCGAACCCAGGCGATGCGCGGTGTACACCCGAAAATCAACATCCATGGGATTGGAGCAGGAGTTCAACTCCCTGGACGCGCAGCGGGAGGCGTGTGAGCAATACATCAGCAATCGCGCCCATGACGGATGGCAACTTGTTTCCGAGCCGTACGACGACGGTGGATTTACTGGCGCCAATATTGCGCGACCGGCGTTTCAAAAGCTGCTCGACCACATCGACGCCGGAAAAGTGGATGTGGTGGTGGTTTACAAAGTGGACCGTCTTTCCCGCTCGCTTCTCGACTTTGCCAAAGTGATGGATCACTTCAACCAGAAGGGCGTGGCCCTGGTCAGCATCACCCAGAATTTTTCCACCGCGGACGCCATGGGACGGCTTACCCTTAACATGCTGATGAGCTTCGCCGAATTTGAGCGTGAGATGATTGCCGAACGAACCCGGGACAAGATTGCCGCCGCCAGACGCAAGGGCAAATGGACCGGCGGACAGGTGCCGCTGGGGTATGATGTGGAAGACAAAAAGCTGGTGGTCAACGAGGTGGAAGCCGCATTGGTGGAGCAGATATTTGAACTGTACGATCGCTATCAATCCGCTCTTGCCGTAGCGAAGCAGTTGAATGCATTGGGCCATTTGACAAAACAGGCTACTTCGAAAAACAGCAAAAACTGCGGCGGCAAAACATGGAATAAAAACGCTGTGTTGCGTGTGCTGAAAAACGGTGTCTACGCCGGTTTTATGCCTTATGGCGATGAACTCCACGACGGCGAACATGTGGCGATTATCGATAGGCATCGCTTCAACCGAATTGGCAAATCCCTGGAACAGAATCAGAAATGCGGGCGCCGTTACGGCAACAATCCCGACTATCTGCTGCGAGGGATCCTCCGATGCGGTACCTGCGACTGCGCAATGACACCGTCTTCCACCCGTAAAAAAGGCATGGTCTATCGATATTATCGATGCATCAATCGGGATAAGCGCAATAACAAGGCATGTCCCACCTCCTCAATTCCTGCTGGCGCCATTGAGGATTTTGTGGTGGAGCGTATCCGTAACGCCTCCATCGATGGCGCACTCGCCAGACAGGTAGCTGAATCGTTGAAAGCTCGGTTCGAAACAAAACGAAATCAGCTGAATGACGACCGGGCAAAGCTGCCCCGTCGCATCGCCAAACTCTCTGATGAAGCCCGTCAACTGGTGGACAAACTGGCCAACACTGATGGCGCCACGGCAATATTAGTCGAGGATCGTATCAACCAGGTGAGTGAAGCGCTCAACCAGGCCGAAAGCCGACTTCAACAGGTTGAACAGGCCATCCATGAATTGGCAGGCGTAGAACTCGAAGGCAAATGGCTCGCCGAGTCCACCGCCAACTTCAATGTGGTGTGGGAAGCAATGACCCCAATGAATCGCGTGCGGCTCATTACCATTCTGGTGAAATCGGTGGTCATCGATGAGAAGACAGATACCGTCACCGTGGAAATGACTGACTTGCTGAATACAGATGAAAGCGACGATACCGAAAATGGTGATGTGTCCACGGTTAATCAGCACAGGGGCGCAGTCATGGAGGCAATGGTATGAGCGACAGCACTCCAGAAACAGTTCAAACCGGAACGGTTGTATTCAAAAGCGCCTTCCACCGACTCCGCCGCGGCAACGGCCACACGATAACTACGACTGCACCCCCAATCCCCACTCCCCGAGTCCCCGTCCGTAAACCCGCCCGCGTCGCCCTCATGCTTGCCTTCGCCCATTCCCTGGAAGAAGCCATCAACAACGGCGAGTACACCGACCGCGCCGACGCCGCCAGAAAGCTGGGCCTCACCCGCGCGAGGATTTCTCAACTGCTCGATCTGCTGATGCTCGCGCCGGATATTCAGGAGAAGATTCTGTTTATGGAGCGGGTAGATGGGATTGAACCAACGAGTGAGAGGGCGTTGAGGAAAGTGGTGGCGGTGGAGAGCTGGGGGGAGCAGAGGGAAATGTTTATAAAGCCGTGAGTGGAGAACTTATTATTCGACATGTGATTCAAATGCACACAGGGAGTGAAAACATGCAGCTTTCTTGCGATTGATAGGTAAAAGTGGTTTCATACTGAACAAAAGCGAAGTAAACTAACCAAAACAATCTTATTGGGGAAAACAGGGTCCAATTTGGCAAAACTTGAACACGAGATTAGAGATCCGATACATGTGTTCATCAAACTCAGTTCTGATGAACGTAAGGTTTTGAATTCTCGCCCGTTCCAACGCCTCCGTCATATTCATCAGCTTGCTATGACGTTTCTGGTATATCCCGGTGCCACACACCGTCGATTTGAGCATTCTTTGGGGGTAATGGAGCTTGCCAGCAGGATTTTTGATATTGTTACGAACCCCAACAATGTCACAGATGAAATTCGTCGGTTTGTTCCAGAAATTGCTGAGGAATCAAAGCGCTCATACTGGCGCCGGGTTATTCGTATGGCAGGATTATGTCACGATTTGGGTCATTTGCCATTTTCACACGCCGCAGAAAAGGAACTTTTACCGCAAGGAACTACTCACGAAACGCTGACTGCAAAAATAATTAGAAGTGACGAAATGTGTCGGATCTGGAATGAAATGACACCGCCACTACGACCTGACGATATTGTTAAGCTGGCTGTTGGGCCGAAAGAAGCAGCAGAAATTGATCCTGAATTGCAGTTCACCACCTGGGAGGATTTGCTTTCAGATATCATCGTCGGGAATGCATTTGGTGCAGACCGTATTGACTACCTTTTGCGGGATGCCCATCACGCTGGAGTGGCTTACGGCAAATTTGACCATTATCGATTGATAGATACCCTGCGAATTCTGCCAGCCCCACCTGCAGATGAAGGAAATGGTTCTGCGAATCCTGAACCATCGATTGGTGTCGAAGAGGGTGGTGTTCATGCCGCAGAAGCGTTGTTGCTGGCGCGGCACTTTATGTTTACTCAATTGTATCTACATCCTGTGCGAAGAGCTTATGATATCCATTTGAAGGACTTTTTGAAAGAATGGCTTGAAAATGGGAAATTCTCAACGGACGTTGAAGAGCATCTTCAGGTTACTGACAACGAAGTAATGGCTGGAATACTAAAGGCTGCGCGAAATGAACATGCGAATGGACACGATGCAGCAAAACGAATAGTAGAACGTACGCATTTTAGATGCTTATATGAATGGAATCCCGATGACATCGCTGTGAACCCGGAAGCTGGAAATCAAATTTTTGAAGCCGCAGCAACCGAATTCGGTGAGCCAGGTGTTAGGCGGGATGAGTACTCAAAAACAAGTCCTACAGATTTTCCGGTGAAGGCAAAAGATGAAAGAATAATTTCGTTCACCAGTGTTTCTGATATTTTGAGGAACGCCCTTTTACAGAGAGTTGACTTGGTTTTTATTGACCCGTGTTATATACAACGCGCCCGGGAGTGGCTAAGCGATAATCGGGCCAGTATCATCACACCACCAACGGAGGACGATGATGAATAGATTAAAAAAAGCAGCCATCATTACTCGATTGGCGAGAAAAATGCGTGACAAGGACAGCTGGTGCGGGGAAACGCATTTACAAAAAGGGCTGTATTTAGCCCAGGAGCTTTTGGACGTCCCTACAGCCTTTGAGTTTATTCTTTACAAGCACGGCCCTTTTTCCTTCGGATTCAGAGAAGAACTTGGGAAACTAAGGGCTGATGGTTTACTGGATCTTGAACCACAGCCACGCCCTTTCGGCCCGCGTTTTTTAACCACTAAGCGAAGCAAAGAGATCGAAGCGCGTTTTCCCAGAACCATCGACAATGTGGATGAGAAATTAAATTTCATTGCCGGGAAACTCGGAGGCAAAGGGGTTAGTGATCTTGAAAAACTGGCCACAGCTCTTTTTGTGACAAAAAATTATCCAGATTGCAGTTCAATCACAATGCGCGCTGAAAAATTGCACGAGCTAAAACCACATGTTTCAATCAGCGACGCCCAGACCGCTCTTGAACAAATCTCCGAATTTCAAACACTCGCTCAGGACCTTATGAATTAAAGGTCTTTATCTGATTTCAATCCATTTCGATTGTACATAAGTCATTTCTTCGCCAGCCTGATATTCCAGTCAATTCTACTTGTTACGCTGCCTTATTTTTGAAATAAACTCAAACATTTACAAAAGGGCCATAGCCGGGTAATATCGGATATTCATTTTTTTATGAATATCCTGATAGTAACCATGCGAATCCGCTACCCGACTGAGGGATGTTGTCAATGCAATCGATAAACTCAGAGTTCGCAAAGATTCATTTTTCCTTAATAGGCATGGCGAAATTATCACTCGTTAAAATATTGGAGATTTAGATTGGTTAAATCGACGAAAAAAAGCCACAAACAAACTGTTCTATCCTTGTTCACTGGAGCGGGAGGGTTCGACCTTGGACTTGAGGCAGCTGGCTTTCACCATGTTTTATGTGTAGAAAACGACATTCATGCGAGGAACACTCTTTTAGAGAATCGACCAAAATGGCGGCTTTCAGAGCCTGGAGATATTCATCAGATTAGTACATTGGAAATTCTTAAGCAATCTGGATTACAACCAAGGCAATTGACTCTTCTTGCAGGGGGACCCCCCTGCCAGCCGTTTTCGAAATCAGGATATTGGCGTAACGGAGACTCACTTCGTCTTCAAGATCCGAGAGCTCGGACATTGGAGGGGTATCTCAAAGTTGCTGAGGCTACTTTACCCGTTACCTTGGTTTTGGAGAACGTAAAAGGGTTGATCTATAGCAAAAAAAATGAAGGGCTGGAGTATTTTAAAAACGGACTCATTCGCATAAATCGCAAATACAATACAAGTTATGAACCAACTATTATCGATTTAAATGCCGCTGACTATGGTGTCCCTCAAATACGCGAGCGTGTCTTTGTTATTGCTCACATCGATGGTCAACATCTTATCACCCCACCACCTACCCATGACGGCAAAGATGGTCGTCCGGGCCCACGCAGCGCATGGGATGCCATCGGTGACCTTGATGGAGAAAGCTTTTCTTCTGATCTCATCCCAAACAGCAAATGGGCCAAACTACTTCCGTCTATACCAGAAGGTCGAAATTATCTTTGGCATACACCTCGCAATACACAAAAAGGCTCCGAACCCTTGTTTGGATGGCGAACTCGTTACTGGTCTTTTTTATTAAAACTTTCAAAGGCAAGTCCGTCGTGGACCATCCAAGCCGACCCTGGTCCAGCGACAGGACCATTTCATTGGCGCAATCGACGTCTGTCCATAAAGGAACTTTGCCGCATACAAACATTTCCAGATGGTTTTGAGATAGCGGGCACTTATCATTGTGCGCATAGACAGGTCGGTAACGCCGTGCCAAGCGCAATCGGAGAGCTTATCGGTTTGGAGATTCGGCGACAGTTTTTTAATGAACGCGTCCGTAGAAAATTGAAGCTAATACCTGAGCAGCGAGATGATTGCCCGCAAGCTGAAAGGCGGGGTCCAGTACCCAAGCAATATCTCGCGCTGCGAGGCAATCACCATGAACACCCCGGGACCGGATTAGGCCCCGCTGCAAAAAAACGAGATAGTTAAAAATCGTTTATTAATTTGGAGGCAATGTGGGCGATTTGAACAAGAAAAGAAAAGTTCGAGAACGCTTAGTGGACGCGCTGCGTACAGAATTGCTTGGACCAAGTTCACCAGATGAACAAATACATGAATTTCCGACAAGTCGATACATTACTGGAAGATTGGCACCGTTGGAGACGGAAATCGACGACCTTGAAAACGATTCTATTTCTTCTGGTTCTGGAGAGGCAGCTGAGGATGGAAATGAGGATGCGAATGCCCCTTTGATAATTGGTTTTAATCCTGCATCTATTGGCATTTCTTTTCTTGTCGATCCAGAAATTAAAAATTTGAATGTAAGTATTTCTTGGGGGGACTATAAAAGAGAAAATGAGTCCGGCACATATTTTTGGCAACGTTATTCCAAAAGCGGGACCGTAATCGGCGTCGATGTAACTCAAGTCGGCCAGATACCTCGAATCATTCTCTCCACAAGACATCACAATCCTGGTGACGTTCTGGTCGAGAACTTAGATGAACCGAATGTTACATTGGATGGAGTGATACACAAATTCGGCGGCTACAGGGCAGTTAGTCTTTTTCTTGTGAATCGCCGAACAAAAGGCGTCTTAGGAGACCCTTCAAAAGATGAACAGTGGCTTTTTCAACCGAAATTGGAAGTCATGGCCGATGGGGATACTTTCGCGTTTGTTGCGAAGGATTCACACCCACAACGTTTTCAACAAACTGATGATGAAGACACAGCCAAAAACGAACTACTATTTCGTCACGCTCGTGAGTTTGCAACTGGACATGGGGTTGCAGCTCGCTGGGCACCGCCGAGTACAAACGGGCTTAAGACCTCGAAAGTTTTTACCGAGTTTATTCCTGAATACGAATTGCCTATCGTTATCGCTCCAAGTGAGCAAACAGGAGGGGCAATTCTTGACATGAAATTACTTGCCGACGCGAGTAGTCCAGAAGAGCTTGTGAGTATGTTGGAGCCAATGGCGACAGCATATACAGAATGGATCAGCAGTACGGAGAAAGCCAGTGCTTCCAAACCAATTCAAGACGATCCGATCTTACGTGAGGCTGCAGAACAGAATCTGTTAAAATGCAGGCAATGTGCACGGCGAATCCAGCAGGGTCTGCATTTGTTGTCATCGAATCATTTTGCATTCACAGCGTTTAGATTTGCCAACAAAGCAATGTGGGATCAACGAATTCATTCTATTGCAGCGTCTAAATATCTCGGCGATGAAAACTATAGAGATGGCGTCAATATAACTGATCTGCCTCAAAATCGTACGTGGCGACCATTTCAGATTGGCTTTATTCTTATGAATTTAGGAGGCATCTTTTTTGATGAAGGCGAAGATAGACGTATTGTTGACCTGTTATGGTTTCCAACCGGTGGCGGCAAGACAGAAGCATATTTAGGACTTTCAGCTTTCACTTTGGGATTAAGACGGCTGAGAGGAACTCGGCATGAAAGGATTGGCACAGCAGGTGTTAGCATTATAATGAGATACACCTTACGCCTTCTTACCATACAACAGTTTCAAAGAGCGACTGCACTCATATGCGCCTGCGAAAGTCTTCGACGAAAATCTCCTGAGACATGGGGGCAGGAACCATTTCGAATTGGCGTGTGGGTGGGTCGGAGTACTACTCCAAACACCTTCATAGATTCTGAAAAGGCAGTTGAGAGACTTAATAATGGTCAAACGCCCCGCGAAGGGAGTCCGGTTCAATTGATTAGGTGTCCACGTTGTGGCTCCGAATTAGTTGGTAACAAGGGCATTCCTATAAGTGGTGTGTACCTGATAGACAAATTGAGTCGTCGTACGCTCGTTGTTTGCCCAAATGTTGATTGTGAGTTCCATACGTATCCAGGTTTACCGGTGGTTGTGGTTGATGATGAAGTATATCGCACTTGTCCATCTTTTCTTGTTGCGACAGTAGATAAGTTTGCGCGCCTTCCGTTTAAAGGGGAGACTCGGAATTTATTTGGACTTCGCAACCGATATAGTGATTCGCTGGGCCATTTAAATGCTGCTCATGGAGAGAAGCCCAGTGGGGTAAAATTGCGAGATGCAAAAGCTGCCGCGCCGTTGCTTCCGCCAGATTTAATTATCCAAGATGAACTTCATCTGATCTCCGGACCATTGGGTACCATGGTTGGGTTATACGAGACTGCAGTTGATTATGCGGCAAGCATCTTCCGAGAAGATCACGCGCCAATACGGCCAAAAATAATTGCATCTACAGCAACAATTCGTCGCGCCGAGCAACAGGCATGGCAGTTATACAATAGACCATTGGCGATATTTCCCCCAGCGGGGGTCACCTCCAAGGACTCGTTTTTTTCACAAGAGAAAGCTGTCGATTCCTCTAACGATGCCGCTGCTGGACGTTTGTATGTGGGAGTAAACGCCCCGGGATCGAGTACAAAGACCCTGTTAGTTCGGGTTTATGCAATTTTGCTGGCAAAATGTTTTGAAGAAGTTAAAGAACACGGAAAAGCTGCTGATCCATATGCAACTATAGTTGGTTACTTCAATAGCCTACGAGCGCTTGGGGGTGCGAAACGTCTGGTTGAAGACGACATAAATCTCGTACGATTGAAGTACCTTGCTTCTCAACGTTGTCTTCCTCGAAGATGGATTTATAACATAGAGGAACTTACGAGTCGCATCGACTCATGGAAGATCCCAAATCTTCTTAAATCGCTCGACAATCCGTTTCCCGCACAAAAGCCAAACTGGCCAATTGATGTTCTGCTAGCAACAAATATGATTTCAGTTGGTGTTGATATTGACCGTTTGGGGTTGATGGCTGTGACCGGACAACCGAAGACCACTGCTGAATATATTCAAGCTACCAGTCGTGTCGGACGGAAGCATCCTGGCTTAGTCGTAACAATGTATAACTGGATGGGCGCTAGAGATTTGTCTCATTACGAGCGTTTCATTTCTTATCACTCAGCTTTATACAAGCATGTAGAGGCAATTAGTGTAACACCATTTTCTTCACGCGCGTTGGATCGGGGGATTCAAGGCGTCTTTTCAGGAATCAACCGTTTGACAGTAGATGGTCTCGCTAGAGAACCAGATGCCGAGAATTTCAATGCAGGCTCTAGAAGCACTGAAAAAATAATTGACGAGATTTGTGATCGAGCACAACGTTTGGTTGGAGAAGATAATGCCGACATTGTTAGAAATCGCCTTACAACTTTGCGTGACGAATGGGCACATCTTTCGGAAGACCGATTGCTGTATTCCTGGTTAGACGACCTGAAAATTCCCACTAACAATAGCCGCGTGCTTTTAAGAACTGCCGGAACTCAGAACGAAGGCGAATGGCGCACACCTGGATCTCTCAGAGAGGTTGAACCAACGGCAGCTTTCTATTTAGATGAAGAGGAATTGTGATATGACAAGAAAAGCCATAGGGGATGTTCGTCCAAGTCAAGTGATCACGACATTTGGTCCAGGCGCCATCGTAGACCTCCAAACAATGTCAGTCATTGTCGCCGGTATTGATGGATGGCAAACAGGGGAAGAAAACGAAATCCATGAAATTCGATTGGAACAGACATTAGGTGTGGAACGCTTCTTTTCCGCAGCCCCCAGTGAAGGTGGCATGTTTGGAAAAAAGGGTACCATTCCAAGCTATCTATTTCCACGGTATCAAGTCTGCCCTGTCTGTCGAACTTTATCTGAACCATCTGAAGGATGGATAGAATACATGTCAAAGTGGCAAGAATTGGTGTGTAAGGCACCTAACTGCGAAGGAAAGGGTAAGCATCGAGCTACAACAATTCCTGCTCCCTTTATCATCGCATGTCCAGGTGGCCATATTGACGACTTTCCCTGGCGAAGATACGTTCATCGTGGCGAAACATCTTGCAAGCAAAGAATGTCACTTTATTCTACTGCCAAAACAGGATCAGTCTCAGATATCACCATCAAGTGTGCGTGCGGAAAAGTTCGCTCAGCCAGTGAAGCGTTCGGGGAAAAACGAGGCGAAGCATTGGGGAAATGTACCAGAAATCGCCCTTGGTTGGGAAAAAATGCTCATGATCCAGTAGCTTGCATTCATTCAGACAAGTTACGCGCGATGCAGCGCGGTGCAACCAACGCGTGGTTTCCCGTCGTTAAGAGTGCTCTCAAAATTAATAATGCAGCTTCACCGATTGGACTGGCGCTAACCCAATGTGACATAAAAAAATTTGATAGAATTAATACACTTGAAGATTTACAGACAGCACTTGGTTTGGGTTTACTTCGAAATTTGGAAAGATATGAACCAGTCGATATCTGGAATACACTTCAGAAAATTAAAGGTGAAATTGCATTCGAAGAAATTGACCTGAGATGGCCGGAATGGAGTTGCTTTCGTGAACCTGTATCAGCGTCTGACGACAATTCTGAATTCTATCTTGAGAAAGGTAAAGTTCCCGCTGAATATTCATTTACAATCGCTGATGTTATACTCGCCCGACGACTTCTAGAAGTACGAGCCCTTACAGGGTTCACACGGATTGATGCCAACGGCGCAGGCACCATGGACGGGATCGGTGCTGATATCGCTCCTATTTCCTTGAATGCCCAAAGTTGGCTTCCGGCAGTTGAGGTTCGTGGCGAAGGTATTTTCATCGAGCTTAATGAAGCAGCAGTAGCGTCATGGGAGGCGCTGCCAAAGGTACAAGAGAGAGCCCAAAGAATGAAAGAAAAATTTGTTCAATGGGATTCTGAACGAAATCCGGGCCGACCATCACCGTTCCCTGGCGCTCGTTATGTGTTGCTTCATACGCTTGCCCACGCAATTATGCGACAATTGTCGCTGGATTGTGGATATTCCGCGAGTTCAGTGAGGGAGCGTATATATAGCAGCACAGCAACAGACCGAAAAATGGCAGGAATCTTATTGTATACTGCAAGTCCGGATTCAGAAGGAAGTCTCGGTGGTCTTGTTGATCTTGGGAGTGCCGAACGATTTCCTGAATTGCTTACAAGCGCACTCGTTGCAATTACGCGCTGTTCATCTGATCCTCTTTGCGCAGACCATCAACCCGACGTACACGCAACGATAAATGGTGCAGCTTGTCATGCCTGCATCCTTGCACCGGAAACGTCCTGCGAATCGTTCAATCGATTTCTGGACAGAAGTATGCTGATTCCCACAATGGCTTCAGCTGATTTGGCTTTTTTTAGGGGCAATGATGAATAATAGCTTTGTTTGTGGAATTGACTTAACAGTACTATTATGTGTTCCTACCTTCATTGTCGGCTTCCCTCGTGATCAATACATCCTCAAGAATAAATCATCCGCACCTGACTTCTTGGGTCAAAACATAAACGCAAAGCCAGCGTATTCAGATAAAGAGACTTGCAGAGGAAAAATGACGAGGCTCCCTTCATGATTTCGAAGCGAATCAGTCAGTTAAAAGCTTTTGAAAGTTGTAGATGATGAAGGCATACCCACACTATAAACTGCTATCAGAAGTGGCCCAAAGGCTTGACCAAACTCCTTCTACGACAGATCATTTGCTCCTCATGCGTTGGAAAATAATGGGGCTGTGTCAAGTGTTATTGGGTAATCCAAATTCTGATATTGAACTCGAAATTGTTCAAGCACTTGAGGGTATAGCTAAACAGGGCGTTCCGCAGGCTACAAACTTGATGGTGGATGAAATATCCTCAAAAACGGTTGAACTGAAAAAATTTAACAATGGAACAATTTTGCCATGTATCGCTCCTTGTAAGCGTCAGGAGGTTCGGGAACAACTGCAGCGAAATGTCAATCTCGGTTCAAAGATAATCCCTCGGGCAGCTAAATCTTTGCCAGGGTTGAAGAAGAAACTGCTCTCTACACCAGCGGGTGCTTTGTTAGCTGGAATAGGTCATCGACTTGGTCTTGTAGGAAATATTCTTTTAGATGATGGGAAGCCCAATGAATTGCGTTTGCTTGCTGCAGCAGCAATACTTTACTTCGAAGAGGAAGAAGATGTTATTCCTGACAATCTCGGCCCCATCGGCTTGCTTGATGACGATTTCGCACTTCGCATGGTATTGGAACAGGCGAATGAATTCGTAGAAAAGGATACTTTACACTGGGCAGAAATGATATCCATTTTGTGGGACGAACTACCGTTCTTGAGAGGAGTCCAGTTGGAACAAGAGGGTATTCCTGTTCCCACGACCTGGCTGGATAGACTCAATTCATACGTCGCATATCATCATTCTCTAAATAAAGAAACCGCGCCTCTTGTTCTCGTTCAACCCAGCACAGCATGTGCCCCAATACATACACTCATCTCCTTAATGGGTTTACTCGTCCTCGAAGGACTGACCACATCTAACGACCTTCTGAAGTCTTTGGTAGTTGGTAGAAATTACGAGATCGATGGAAAGGCGACTGTCAGATACGAAGGTGAACAATACATACGAGGAGAAAGACGGCTAAAACTTCATCTCAGAGATGGCTACGTCTTTCGCCTTCCAACCGTTGCCGACAGAATGATCTCCTGTTCAAACCATAAGTTAACACGACTAAAAAAGTTTCTTCGACAGTTTCCACCCGAACAGGATGAACCTATTCAAAAATTCTTTAATTGGAAGGATGCTATTGGTGCTGCGAACATTCCTATCAAACTGGCGTTTGTCACGTCAAACGGCCGTGTCGAGGAACTTTTCTCGGGAATTTGCTCGAATGGAATTTCGCTGATCGAGGCTGGTTTAATTAGAACAGTAGGAATGTACCCAAGTAAAGATGAAGTTCGAAATGCTTTGATATTGGTCGTTCCCAACTTAACAGCGGTCAGACGATTGCTAAATGACGGAGTAGTCATCCAATCCATTATTGTCGATGGATATGATCGCCTCCGAAGAGGCAGATATGATTTGCCCTTTATTGTAAATGGAACCAAATCTCCGAACCTAATAGTGTGGGTACCGCAGGGCTATTTTCCTACCGAAACGCTGGATTGGCTGCCGCAACATCAGCATTTACAAGTTTCGTCAAATGATTTGCAATATATTTTGGAACTTGACGGAAATATCGACGATGAGACTGACTCAAATAGAGCCTCCTTGTGGGAAGTAGCGACAAGACCCAAACTTGTAATTGTCGAGTCAAATTATTCACAGCTAGAAAAGGATCTGCTTCATTCGATTCAGAATTTTTATAAGGTTGTAAAAGAAGATGAAACGTTTCCAGAATATTGGAAATACTATTTTATTAAAATGGCCTACATGTTCCAACTACTCGTTTTTTGTACTCCAGCATTCTGGGGAGACATTCTAGGGTTTGGAAAAGATTGGCAAAGATCAGTTGATGTATTGTGGAATCGTTTAACCAAAAGGGCAATTGACCGATTTGCCAAGATCCGTGCCAGCTTGGATGGTTTGCTACTGCTTTTGGATAATATCAGCGGTGAAATGAATTCAAAAGGCGCGACGCTGCTGCATTTCTTATCAGAGGTTCAAGGACATTGGAACATCGTTCTGGACAAACCTGCGCAACAGCGAGTAGTGTTTAATTTCCTTGACAAAATGGCTAATAGGCGAGCGTTCTCGGTAATTCTAAATGATCTCGATGTATGTCAAAATTGTATTGTATGTGGGTGGAGAAGCAATGATTTTGCAAGGAAGGTATATGGTCATGCTCCGCGACGTTTGGTTGCACTCGTTGACTCTTCCGAAATGAAAAATTGGAATAGAATTGACGAAGGGATTAACAATATTACGGGCTCTTCATTTTTATCCCAAATTGGTTACCGCACTACAGATGTTATATCTCAACATCGAGAAGCAGCAGATGCCAATTATTCTTCAGTTCTTCCAGAGAACACTAAATTCACTTTTAAACACAACGAATATAATGAGCCAATTCAGCAATGCGTTTTTGTGTGGTTGGCGGGAGAGGAAGAAGGGAAAATACTGTCGTATAACAGTAGAGTACTTCTCGAAAAGGGAGATAAAGTTCATGAATTGAGAGCCTTTCGAATTTCACCCGATGATAAAGTTATTCTGGGATATGGCCAGCATAGGTGGTCTCCTGCAGATGAGTTTACACAAGTAGTTGTGAAAGCAATAGAGCGATCAAATCCAGAACTCGTACAAAAAGTGCGCGAATGGCGCATTGCGCTAAGGAGACTTGCCGACGATAGAAATTGGGAATTGGATGAGTTAAAAAATCAGCTTGAGAAAGTTGGTGTTTACCGTGGGTTGCCCACACTCAATGCATGGCTTGAAATTGAAACCACTGCACCGATTGGTCCCAGACATTGTAAAGATGAAATCCAATCCATTTGGAAATTAGTTTCTCCAGAATACACACATTATTCGGTTGAAACAATTGCATCAGCCTGTTCTGATCTCAGATCGCTGCGACATGCCGCAGGATGGGCTCTTCTTCGCGCTTGGAAAGGAAGACAAACAAATGTGGGGATAGATGATGCAACTGTACAAAATATTGTCAGCAAGGTTCGACAGGACGTACAAGCACTCGAAGTCGAATCTATTTCATTTGGCCATGTACCTGAATCAATGCTTGGCTGGTGGATTACTCAAGATTTGGCTTCGCAATTCGAGTCGACAGAATCTTTCTATTCGATGAATGGACATACAATTGAATCTAATGATGATGAAGATTATTGATGTAACCGGGTAGCCAATAACCACGAACAAATTCTGTATCATGTTCCCCCAGTTCGAAGAAATGGAGTTTTAATGTAGCGGGAACTCCCCGTGCGTAAGCGCGGGGATGAGAGACTTTCCAAAATCGTTAGTTTCTATACACTGAGAAGATGCGATTAAGAAAATCTGCTCACACTGTGTACAAAACGCAATATCACATAGTGCTTGTGACTAAATACCGAAGAAAAATCCTTGTGAAGGGAGTCAGCCAGTATTTGAAACAGATTTTTCAAGAAATTGGTAAATTTCGCCCAGACGTGGAGTTCATAGAGATCGGCTGCGACAAGGATCATGTTCATTTGTATATGGTAATACCACCGAAGTATGCGTGAGCGATATCGTCAACGCGTTGAAATCAAACACCGCGAGCAAATTAAAGGCGAAATTTGCATTTCTTGAAAAAGTTTATTGGGGGACAGACAGCATTTGGTCTACTGGATTTTTCGTTTCTTCAGTCGGAGTAAATGAGCAGCCCATCAGAAACTATGTGGCTTGGCAGGGGCGGGAAGATTTTGGACAAGCGAAGCTTGAATTTTGACCAGTACCCCGTGCGTAAGCGCGGGGGAATCTATTTTTTAAATCAAGGATACTCCCATACCTCCATACAATCCACAGTATTTTGCGTGTGCCTGAAAGAGCATGAATGTAACATTGATTTTACTCTCTCCGGGTTCGAATTCCCCGAGGTAATACACGCATGGATTTTTTTGAAATACAATGGTACGTAACTCTGACAAACGCGTTTTAATGCTTCTTTGCCGAAACCTTTTCGCTGAAATGGCTTGAATACAGAAATGCTGACTTCAGCGCCAAAAACAGAGTCACTAACAACCGCATCTCCCACATGGTTATCGTTGTCATCAAAAATTTCCCATACGACACCTGTAAAATTTTTCATTCCCGCAGAATCAGTGAGATACGGTCTTCTGAAATCGGTTTGCTTCTGCTGAGAAATGAGATCTGTTTGCGCTTCTAAATACCCTATTGGCATATGCACACCGTATGCCTTTTGATTTTCTACAATGTGCTGAATAGTTGATGGCGTCCACCTGGCATCGTCATTCCGTTTTATTGTTAGCATATTTAATTGCCTTAACTCTCCTCAAAATAGTCCGCATCAATCCGTTTTACGCTGTATGTGATCACCTGCGCAACACCAACATCATGTTCAATCATCAGTTCCGTAAGCCGCTGCCCATCAATGAGAACGATGCGGCTATCGATCATCCGGGTGTATTCCCATGCTTCGGAACTGAATGATGAGGTGGTGATGAACACACCTTTTTTGGCGCGGAAGCCCTGCAGGGCACCGGCGAACTTTTGGATTTCGGGACGACCGACGACATTATCTTTCCAGCGTTTGGCCTGGATATAGATGCTGTCCAGACCGAGACGGTCTTCGTTGATAATTCCGTCAATGCCTCCATCTGCAGAAATTTTGGTTGCCTTTCCGGCTTCTTTGCGCGAACCGCCATATCCCATCTTCACCAGCAAATCGACTACCAGCTGCTCAAAAAAGGCCGGGGTGCAGCCGAGGACTTGATCCAGTAGGTCTGATGACAATGAGTCATGCAAGCTCTGATATGCGGACTCAAGGTCTTCTTCGGGGGTGGTGCTGGACACAACGTCCTCTTCTTCTGGCTGCGCGTTGGATGATTCCGCTTTCCCGTCTTGGTTGTATGAATGAAAACGACGGAAATCGTCGAAACGGTACAAATCCTTTACTTTGAAATCTCCGGATACTTCCTTTAGAAAATCCCGTCCGCGTTGAGTGATAACGAACACACCGCGTTTTGGTGATTCCATCAACAGCGCCTTCGCCAAATACGTACGGCTCCATCCGACACGGTTATTGATCATCTTCTGCCGCCCACTGGGCAGCATTTCTGTGCGCTCCTCGTCGGTCATCTTAAAATGGTCTGCGATGTATTCATATGCTTCTGACAGGGAGTGTTCTTTCCCATCTGAGGCCAGTTCCAACAACGGTCTGAAAATCATTTGAAAATCCGGCATAGACATGGAGCGACTCCTGAGGCTTTTTAATTGTTCCGGATACGAATAATAGCAGAATAAATGGGGGAAACAATGGGTTCGGGTTTTTGACGCTTTTTTCTGTCAACCATCTGTCCCCGGTCTCAGCCACTCTCTGTCAACCACTTGTCCCCACGCGACACCGACTCTCTCCCCTGAGAGCAGAGAATTGAGCGTTTTTGTGGGTAAAAATGGCGGATTCTGTTAACCAGAGAGCGGGGAAGATGGGGCGATTTTGGGCTGGCGACCGTTTGTTCAACGGGCGCTGGTCGCTTTTTTTGCCGAGCGGGATTGATCCGATTTACGAATATTGATTGTCGTTGCCCACCGTCGCTCTCATTCATTTTTGCGAAGAATTCGACTGTCGAACCGCCGCTCTCGCTCATTTTTCCGGAGGAAAAATAAGCTGCCGCGGGCATAAAAAAAGGCCATGAGGTTTCCTTCAGGGCCTTTTTTTATGCGGGGTGGACGGGACTCGAACCCGCGGCCTTCGGCGTGACAGGCCGACGTTATAACCA
>JAFGWT010000314.1 GCA_016937015.1 Deltaproteobacteria bacterium
AAAGGCGTGCATGTACTTGGCCGTCGCGTGCTTTTTGGGGATATTCATCAGCACACCAGTGCCTCGGATGGCACAGGCACCTTGCCTGAAACTTACAATCGCGCACGGTACAGATACGGTGATGACATCGTTGCGGTGTCGGACCATGAGAGCTTTCTGGGGCGACGAACCACGCCGGGCGAATGGGCCAGGTACTGTGCCACGGCCGACGACTTCTATGAACCCGGTGAATTTGTCACCCTCTATGCATACGAATGGACCGGCTCGATGCACCCCGGCCCCGGTCACAAGGTGGTTTATCCCCCTGACGCCGGGTTCGACAAGCTCCTTTCCCGTGACGCCGATGCCACCCAGACATCTGCGGGGCTGGTTGCCGAGGCCAGACGAATCGGTGCGCTGGTGTTCCCTCATCACGTGGGGTGGACCGGCGCCGACATGGAGAATCACGATGACGAAGTGCAGACCTGCTTTGAAATAGTGTCCTGTCATGGGGCCTACGAGCGGAAAGGCATGACCGACATCGGGACCCGTGGCGATGACAAAGAGGGGCAGTTTATCGCGGATGCCCTTGACAGGGGGTTGCGTTTCGGTCTTGTGGGCGGTTCGGATGGACATGGCCTTAACTGGCATCACGGCGTGTGTCGGCTGGAGGATTCCCATCGAAGCGGGCTGACGGCAGTGATTACCGATGATGTGACCCGGGACGGGGTACTCGATGCGTTGAGTCAGCGTCGCTGTTATGCCACCTCTGGCGCGCGAATTGGACTGTGGTTTGAAATTGACGGTCGCCCCATGGGGGAAGTGGTGCATCCCGGCGGCATTTCATCGTTTCGGGTGGTGGTCAACGGCACGGAAAAGTTGCTCACGGTTACGCTGGTATCCAATCGCGGCAAGGAGATTCCTGTAAAAATTGACAGCGGCAGCCGCGATGCGGATGTGCACGGGACATTACCACCGCCGGCTGAAGGTGGATGGTCATACTATTTTGTTCGCGTTGTTCAGCAGGACGGACACATGGCCTGGAGTTCTCCCATCTGGGTGGAATCCGCATTTAGCCCAATTGACGATCGGATGATCGGTTAGGCCCCTTCGCACTTTAGCTGATCCTGTCCGCACCCTTCGTTCCCGATTCCCTGCATGTTCTGTCTGAAACACAATCAGGCACAATCCGAATCGGTCCAGACCGTGAGTCTCAATGTTGGGGTATCAGAGAAAATGCCGATTTCTTGACGTCGCCAATGCGCATCAATAATGATGATGTCTATGAAACGGTATCTATTTTATACATTAGTAATGTCTCTGGTAGCTATGAATGGTTGCATCAGCACCCATGGGGACGCCGAAGAGTGTTATTGGGTGGAGCAGGAACGATGTGAGATGCGTGGCCGATGCTTTGATAATTTCGACGTTGAAGGATGCCGATATTACTACAAAGAGCAGTGTCGCGTGCGGAACATCGTTCCGGATTACGGTGATGACGATATTTACGACGCACTGACCACCTGTCTCGATCAGATGCGGGTTTTTGGGACCAAAAAAAATTCGGCCGATGCCGAATGTGATGCCCTTCGAGACGCGGAAGCGGGTTTGGAGATTGAGCTGTGCACGCTTGATGAATTGTCCGCATGTCGACCCATTGCCTGCGAAGAATATTTCATTGACGATAACGCCTCCAGCGACGCTGATTCGGATGCTGACTCGGACGCGGATTCCGAGATTTCATCCGGACTGAATCCCTGAGCCCACGACTCCCCTTTTTTTGCTGTTTTTAAAGAAGTTCACATCATCTTTGTGTCATTCGGGCAATACTTAACTTGATGTCTGTGCAGTCCGGATAAGTATCGGCTACTGGTGTTAATAAACTCTATTAACAAACAACATGAATTTTAATGTGCAATGTGATATTTCCAGACTACTATAATGTAGTATACATGTAGGTTTATAGTAATAACTCAATGATTTGCCTCAAAACGTCCCAGCTGAATATTATAACTGTAGATCTCACTGCAATGTGCTGCGTCAACAGTGAACGAGATGGAGTAACTGGATTATGAAAACACGAGTGACTGGGGTTTGGTTGTTCATGTGTCTGATGCTGTTTGGCTTCGCCGGGTTGGCGAATGATACAAAGCTGGCGAAAAAAGCATTTGATAAAGGGACCGCACTCTTTGAAAAAGAGCAGTATGTGGATGCTGCGGCGCAGTTTCGCAAGGCCTACGACTTGCGGCCTAACTGGAAGCTGCTTTACAACATTGGGCAGTGCGAGGCTGCGGCGCGAAATTACGCGCTGGCGCTGGAGCTGTTTGAATCCTACCTGGTGCAGGGCGGAGATAATATTGAAATGACGCGGGCAGAAGATCTGCTCATTGAAATTGATCGGCTTAAAAAGCTGGTTGGTTATTTGGACATCAAAGGGGCGCCTGTTGGGGCGGAAGTGATTGTCAACACCGACATGCGAAGCAAGACGCCACTGCTGGGGCCACTGGCGATTACCGCATCGATTGAGAATAAAGTGATTATTCAGAAAGATGAAGAAATTCTATATGACCGCTCGTTAAAGGTTCACAGCGGGCAGACCGTTACCATCGATTTGTCCGAGAAAGACGCCGGAGTGGAACAGCCAGTGGCCTCAGAACCCGGAAGTCCGGATACGGTCAATGCCCCAGCGGCGTCCAATACGGAGGCCGCGTCTGCTGAAGATGCAAAGAATAGCGAACCATCTGTTGTGGATGTGAGCCGTTACAAACGCGTAAAAATAGCTGGTTGGATTACGTTTGGTACCGGTGCGGGAGCGCTAATCGCGTCGGCTGTCACAGGTGGTATTGCCTATTCCAAAAAAGTGGATTTGGCACCTCTGTGCAAGGGGGGGTGCCCTGACGAACTGCTGGGCGAAAAAGAAAAAATGGCAAATCTTGGACGGGCCTCTGACGTACTTGTCATATCCGGCGCCGCTGTCGCAACGACTGGTCTGGCGATTTTAATCGTCGCCAGGGTAAAAGAAAAAAAGGCAAAAAGAAATCTGGCGATTGCCCCGTTTATGAATACGGGCTTGGCAGGTTTTTCAATAAAAGGAGATTTTTAAATGAGAAAAAGCGGCTTGTTACAGGGGATTCTTTTAGCTATCTCAATGGGGTGCAGCACCTGGTTGTTCGGCTGTTCGTCCCTGCTTGATTTGGATGAATCAGATGGCACAGATTCCGAGTCGGACACTTCACCGGATTCGTCTGTTGATACAGAAACTGTCAAAGACACCAGTTCCGCATCTGCGACTGATAGCGACACGGATACGGATACGGATACGGACACAGACACAGACACGGATACAGATACAGATACAGATTCGGATACGGACACGGACATAGATACGGACACAGACACGGACACGGATGCGGACACAGACACAGATACGGACACGGATACAGATACGGACACGGACACGGATACAGATACGGATACCGACAAGGACACGGACACTGATTCCGATACCGAGGTGTGCACGCCATCACTCAGGGACTGCCGGTCAGGCGAGGACAATAACTGCAACGGTACGCCGGACAATCAGGAGGAAGAGTGCACCATCTGCGTACTCAACGAGGTTGAGCCGTGTGATGAACACGAAGGTCTGGACGGTCAAGGTATTTGTCGCGCCGGCAGCAGAACATGCGTCCTGTCTTCCGCCCGCGACATGGTGGAATGGACAGCCTGTGACGGCGCGGTGGGACCGGCTGCGCTGGATTGCACATCAAGCGAGGATAAAAACTGCGACGGTACACCTGACGAAGATACCCCCGATTGTGTATGCACTGCGAATCAGGTGGATGATACCTGCTCTTCCAACGACTGGGTGGGCGCGCCCAATCCGGTTGGTATCTGTCATGCCGGGTCCCGGGTTTGTGAGACGGCCGGAATATGGGGCGCTTGTACAGGGTACCAGGGACCCGAAGCAAGAAATTGCGCCTCAAGTGCCGACAACGATTGCAATGGGATTGCCGATAATCAGGAAGCCGAATGTCGTTGCGACGGCAACCCGGTTGGCTACGCCGGTCAGTGTGGCAGCTATTCCAGCTATTGGAGCATTGGCATCTGCGAGGCCGGAGCAAGAACCTGTCAGATACAGGCAGGCGGAGATACGGCAGCTTGGAGCTCATGCACTGGCGAAGTCGGCCCGGGAACCCGAAACTGCGCATCTTCGGCGGACAATGATTGCGACGGTTACCCGGATAATACCATCGACACTCAGTGCACATGTACAGTTGGAGATACCGATACCTGTGACGAACATCCTGGTTATGACAATGTCGGCGTCTGCAAGGCGGGCACAATGACATGCGTTACAGGCGCTGGCGGTGCCACCAGTGGCTGGGGAAGTTGCGTTGGCGCAGTGGGCCCCGCTACTGTAGACATTTGTGATTCCGAGAAAAAGGATGAAGACTGCAACGGCATGAGCAATGAAGGGTGCATGGTTGGCGCCCCATGTGTGGTGAATCCTGATCCAAACAACCATGGATTGGAAATTTTCTCGCTGGGTACAAACCAGAGTATTTACAGAAGACAAATCTATGGTGGCACTTTGTATTCATGGGACAAAAGCAATGTGAATGCGACTGTTTTAAATCCCACAACTGAACTGGACTGCGCCGCTATCGATATTGCGACAGAGACGATCAAGCTGTTGGGCAGGGGAAGCAGTCCGAACGGTGCGGCGATGATGTCCGTTACCACGACATCCACCACGCTCAGTGCGTTTGAACGAGTATTCCCCGACAGCGTATTTGCCGGTACCCCTTCCATTTTCCCGGCCGCTGACTCAACTGACGACGCCACTGTTGCGGAACTGCACAATGGGATGCTGCAAATCTGGGGGATTAACGGTGACGGCTATACCTACGTGTCAAACAACACCGCGGAAACCACCATCAATACCGGTATTGACTTTGCGCATGCGCATTCTGATTCCATGAACAACTATAATTTCTTCGTCGGTCTGGATACTGTCCATAATGACTTTATTTTCAGAACCTATCACAATGGATACAGCCCTAAAGGATGGAGCACTCCTATTGTGATTGATCCGCCGGCGGGAACCACCTATCAGTATTCACCTGCTGTTTGTATGCGTGGCACAGGGTCAACGCTCGTGGATGGCGTTCACGCAGTGGCGGTGGCCAGTGGCGGTCTGTATTTCACGGATATGGGCGATAACCCCGGATTCGACGGCGTTACCTCCTACAGCTGGACAAAGATCCCGTTGACAGTCCCTGCCGCCTCTGCAGTGGATTGCATCAAATCGAAGATCATTGGTACCGGCGACCCTGGCACTATCATTCTGAACATCGTGTTCGTCAATGCGGATGGTCAGATCACTCTGGTGCGCGGAAACGACAGCGGCACAGCGTTCACTGAAACCATCCTCAGCCGTTACAGCTAACAGCAAGCCAAAAATACAGAAGGGGCAGGTATTACAAGAGTCGCTTTTGGGGCTCAGCCTGCCAGGTGCCTTAACTTCAGTTGTGGGGATTTGCGGGATGTTTACCATTTGCTGATTTCGCGTCCATGAAGTCGAACCAAAACAAAAATGAACGTTGTCTCAAGCGGAAAACAACGGCAATATGGCTATCAAATGACTCAAAACGTTCAGGGAGTAATGAAAAAGAATAAATATCTTTTGTTCTTACTTTGCTGTTTGGCACTCGTCACCGCTTGATCTCCTTCCTCTTCCACGGATGATGAAACGACCTCGAACCAGGAAAACACGGCTGCGGCCTGTCAGGACATGCAGGATAACGACAACGATGGTTTTGTTGACTGCGACGACCAGTAATGCTGGGTGATTGTTATTTGTGGCCTGGAAAAAGGGAAAGATGACAGCTCGGTGGATTCCGGCTTGAACGGCGACACCAACACAGAGGCAGCACACACTTGGGATTCTGCTTCAGACAGTGCCGTCGACACCGACTCGGCTTCAGGGACGGATACCGCCCTTGACACCGCAACCGCAATCGAGACGGACTCAGCTTCCGGAACGGATTCCGCAAAGGACACCGCAACCCGGATTTGGGCAGCGACGGTAGAAAACTGCACTGCCCAGTAGCCAACCTCAATCGGCCTGCTTTTGACCTGGGAAACCCACCCCCGTTAAATGATTTTCAAACCCACACTTGTCGCTTGCACCATTGGTCAGATGTGATTAAAACCCCCCTATGGGGAGAATAATCCAATTCGTATGGTGCGTGCTGCTGAGTGCGGCATTGGCGGGGTGCGGTGTTTCCCACTCTGGTACGCAAATCGACGCCAGTAAGGCGATTAAAGTGATGCTTGATGAACCGCCTCCAGATGATTCATGGCGGATATCGGGTGAACTGGTCACACCTCGCATGTTCAGGTCCGCAATCGAAGTGAGTGATTTTTGCGACATGGGAATGAAAGCGGCACGGGAATACAGGGATATTCTGGTAAATAAGACAGATAAACGCGCTTATGGGGCGCTTAACCAGATGAACGACCTCGATGCGTCGCTCGATGCATTCATTCCGCAAATGTCTCTCATGGCCAATGTCCATCCGGACAAATCCGTGCGGGATGCCGCGGATAAGTGCCGGGAAGACGCCATGGCGCTGGTGACTGAGTTGTCACTCGATACTGAAATCTTTGAGGTCCTTGAATCGATAGATCCCTCGAAGCTGTCGGCCATGGGGCGTCGGTCACTCGAAAAGCAACTGAAAGCCTATCGGCGATCCGGTGTGGACCGAGACGACGCGACCCGAAAACAGATTACGGAATATCAGCAGGCGCTGGTAAAGGTGGAGATGGATTTTTCCCGTGAAATCCGCGAAGGTACCCGTTATGTGGCGTTTTCTGTGGCGGATTTGGCCGGTGTGCCAAGGGACTTTATAGATGCACATCCGGTCGATGATACCGGGACAATCCGGATTTCAACAGATTATCCGGATTTCTTTCCGGTGGTGAACTATGCCAACCTGGAGGCGTCCCGAAAAGCCATCTACAAGGCGTTTTTACAACGGGCCTGGCCGGCGAATGAAGAAAATCTAAAGACAATGTTAAAGCTGCGCAGTCAGCTGGCCCAAACCCTTGGATACAGCAGCTGGGCGGATTATGCGGCCGAGATGGAGATGGCCCATGATGCGAAAACCATTGGACGGTTCATCGACCAGGTGGCAGAGATTGCCCGCCCCCGGATGACTGCGGATCTCAATGAGCTGCTGGCGCGGAAGCGACAGGACCAGCCGGATGCGGATGCGATACACGTATGGGATCGTTTTTATTACGTGAATCGAATCAAGGCGGAGCGTTTCGACATTGACCTCGAAGCGCTGCGGACATATTTCCCATACCGGAATGTGGTTGACGGGGTGCTCAAAATCAACCAGCTGATGTTTGGGGTGACGTTCAGGCAGGTGCCGGATGCCGATGTCTGGCATTCCGATGTCCAGGCATACGATGTTTTTGACGGCAACCAGGCGCTGGGTCGGTTTTATCTGGACATGCATCCCCGAGAAGGAAAGTACAAACACATGGCCATGTTTCATGTGGTCGAAGGGATTCGCGATAACCGATTACCCGTTGGCGTGCTGGTATGCAATTTCCCAAAGCCCGATGGCCATAACGCCGCGTTGATGGGCCATGACGATGTGGTCACGCTGTTTCACGAATTTGGCCATCTCATGCATCACATTCTGGCCGGCGGATATCCCTACCTCAATCTGACGGGCATCTCATGCGAATCCGAATTTGTGGAGGCGCCGTCTCAGTTGCTTGAGGAGTGGGCATACGATCCCGGCGTGCTGGCGCAGTTCGCCCATCATGTGACGACTGGTGAAGCCATTCCTGAGTCACTTGTGGAAAAGCTTAGAGCGGCCAGAGGGTTTGGCAGGGGGATTCATGTGATGCGCCAAATGTTTTACGCGGCCATGTCGCTCGAATTTCACGTTGCATCCCCGGATGATTTGGATTTGGCTGCGCTGACCCGGTCGCTGCAGGAGTCATACAGTCCATATCCATTTGAACCCGAAACGTATGTCTATGCCAGCTTTGGTCATCTGACCGGCTACACTTCAGAGTACTATTCCTACATGTGGTCACTCAAACTGGCGCAGGATCTGCTGACCAGATTCAAACAGGAGGGCATGCTGAATCCGTCTACCGCAGCGGATTATCGCGAATTTATTATTCGTCGGGGGGGATCTGTCGACGCCGGTGATATGGTTGAGCGATTCCTTGGCCGCGCGCCAACGTTTGACGCCTTCCGAAAATATCTCGAGGATTGATGGGGCATTCCCTTGCAGGGTGATCCCCCAAAAAAAACAAATCTGTTCCCGGAAATGCCGACAGTGTTCGCAGCTGGTGAATGAGAATAGCGAACGGTTTCACATGAACGGTTTCAAGTTGAATAGACCGAAACAATGTAAAGTTGATGGAATCCGGCAGCTTGGAAATCCAGATGTTTCGGTAGGACGATGAGCACGGATTCGATCATCTGATGCCCGTCAGGTCTATTCAGTGAATCAGCTTCGGGGCTGCTGCGGGGGCTCCTGCT
>JAFGWT010000315.1 GCA_016937015.1 Deltaproteobacteria bacterium
AACAAATTTTGAATTTGTATAATTTGAGCAATTTAAATGTACTGGATGTTAATTTTTATTCAATACGATTAAAATCGCAAGATTTAACCAGAATTCAGGTGCCATTTTATTAATTTACCTTCGTCCGTCAACCTGGTAATCAGATAGATATCGATATTTAAGAATTAAATAGTGACATGCAGATAAAAAATATTTGGATACGCGACGCGGCACTGAATATGATGCGCTGGACGGTGCCTCATGAAGATAGGCAAAATCGGCTATATTTTACATATGTTGTAATATGGAACAATTCACCCCTGTCAGCTGTTTGGAACATGGATTCGAAAAGTGGCCCGATACGGGTTATTTATGAAAGCAGTTTGAAATGCGTCACTTTTTTGATAAAGCAGGCTGGATAATAGAGGGAAACTGCAAAAATCAGTCACTATTACAGCCTTTTAAGGATAATATGCGAAAAATGAAAAAGATATACGTGTCAGTATTGATGTCCGCAGTGACCATTTTACTCGCATCGTGCGGTGTCAAGCGATATGAGGAACCTGAGAGATGTGACGATTTGTCGACCGTTTTCTACACGGATGTCGCTCCTGAATCATGGTCTGCCGCCCAGCGTCGGGCTGTAAACCGGTATACTGCCCTTGACGGCAATTGGGATGTGACAATGTCCTGCCCTGGCAAGGATGCGATGCAAACGCATCTGAGCATCAGGGAAACACTCGCATCTAATGTGGAAATGTATGAAGGGGTTGAGGACGCGGACTGCGACTATTTTGGTAAGGCAGTCTTCGAGGCCACCATTACCGGCAGCGGGGATTTGGATCTCGACGATGTCACGTTCTTTCTTACTGCTGATTTACTGCGGTCCGAGGATGCCGGCGACAATATAGTGGAAGCATCGACAGAAGACCTATTGTCGCAATACGAAGACATTAACAGTTTCGCGCTCAATGTGATCGTGGATGCCGACGGTATTCCGCGGGCAAACAAACAAATCACCATGATCTCCGATGACGCATTTTCTGTATCCGTGAGTCGCACCAGCGGCTGTGAATTCTCCGACTGGGTGGCGCAATAACATTCGTTTGCCTGCCATGGCCCAACTATTCGAAAGAGCGATATGCTGGATTTGATACGAAACAGAAGAAGCGCCCGCAAATTTGACGGCCGCCCCATTCCAACCGAACTGATCGATCTGCTCGGGGAGAGCCTGCTTCGATCGCCCACGTCAAAAAACAACCGTCCGTGGGAATTTATTTTTGTTGATGACCCCACGTTGCTGGCCCATCTGGCTGTATGCAAACCCCACGGTGCCACTTTTTTAAAGGAAGCCCCACTCGCCGTGGTGATTGTGGCGGATGAGAAAGCCTCGGATGTATGGGTTGAAGACTGCAGCATCGCGGCAATCACCCTGCAGTATGTGGCCCAAAGTCTGGATTTGGGCAGCTGCTGGATTCAGGTACGAAAACGTTTTCACGATTCGGGGGACAGCGCCGAAGCCGTCGTCAGGCGTACACTGGAAATCCCCGACCATTTCAGAGTGGCGTCCATTGTTGCCCTGGGGTATCGACGTGAGGAGCGGACGGGGGTACCGAAAGAAAAACTGGACTACCAAAAAATAAAACTGAACCGGTACAGCTAAGCCGGACACTGCGAGCACCATATGCACCCTGTATTGAAAGAGAAACTGATGACCGCGGAGGAAGCCGCGGAACTGATTGTTGACGGCGATGTCATTGGCGCGAGCGGATTCACCATGGCCGGATATCCCAAAGCTGTGGCGCCGCTCATCGCCAAAAAGGCCCGCAGACTTCATGCCGAAGGTGAACCATTTACCATTTCGCTTTATACAGGCGCCAGCACCGGGGACGAGATGGACGGCGAGCTTACCAGAGCAAACGCCCTTGCGCACCGCATTCCATATCAGTCCCATCCGGATTTGCGCAATGCCATCAACTCTGGCGCAGTCGAATTTTCGGATCTTCATCTCTCTCATGTGGCGCAATACGTACGCGCCGGATTTTTAAAGAAACCCACTGTCGCCCTGGTCGACGCGGTCGACGTCACTCCGGAGGGACACATTTTTCTATCCACGTCCGGTGGGTCGACCGCATCGTACATCATGATGGCGGATCGGATTATCATAGAGCTGAATGGATATCTTGGGGACAGTTTCAAGGGGTTTCACGATATTTTCATTCCCAAACCGCCGCCTATGCGGGAACGGATTCCAATTTACAAAGTGGACGACCGCATTGGTATGACGTACGTGGCGGTACCAATGGAAAAAATAGTTGCCATTGTTGAAACCAATGCCCCAGACGGCACACGTCCCCTAAAGGAACCCGCCGAAATAGATCTGACAATCGCCGGACATCTCGTGGAATTCCTTAAACACGAACGTCAGCGGGGTCGATTGCCCGAAGGCGTGCCGTTTCAGTCCGGTGTGGGCAATGTCGCCAACGCAGTGCTGGCCACAATGGCACGGGAACCGGACTTGGGTCAGGTCTGTCTGTATACAGAAGTAATCCAGGATTCACTTTTCGATTTGGTCGACCACGACAAACTCATTTTTGCGTCCGGCACTGCGCTAACGCTCTCCATTCCTGGGCAGGAGAGATTGAAAAAAGAAATTGAGCTGTTTAGAAACAAAATACTTCTCAGACAGCAGGAAATTTCAAACCATCCTGAGATCATCCGACGCCTCGGCATTGTCGGTATGAACACCGCGCTGGAATTTGATATTTTTGGAAACGTAAATTCCACCCATGTACTGGGCAGCCACATGATGAACGGAATCGGTGGCTCCGCTGATTTTACACGCAACGCATATCTACCGATTTTTATGAGTCCCTCCACCGCCAAAGGCGGAGATATTTCCGCTTTGGTGCCCATGGTCAGTCATGTGGATCACAGTGAACATTCGACCAAAATTTTTGTGACGGAACAGGGGCTCGCCGATGTGCGAGGAATGGCGCCGGTAAATAGAGCACGTCATATTATCGATCGATGCGCCCACCCTGACTATAAACCGCTGCTGACAGAGTATCTGGAATACGGGCTGAAGCACGCGCCGTCCAAACATACACCCCAGGTGCTGAGCAGAGCATTCGAGTTTCATCTGCGCTACGAACAGACTGGCAGTATGTTGCTCAAATGATGGATTTTGTCATAGAATCAAATCCCCCCGACCCTTTTAAATGGGGGAGTCCGCGCTGCGAGTTCCCTTTCCACAAGCGGAGCCAGTACCTTTGGCCTGTTCGAGCCAACGGGCAATGGCATTTTCGAGCAGGCCATTTAACTACCTGTATCTAATCTAAAGAGAGGAAACACCCCTTTGAGCAATTCATCACTACTTGTAAGCCTGGCCGGCTGGATTCCGGCCGTCGTATTTCCAGCGGCTACCGGCTGGCAATTGACAAAAATCCTGCGCAGTAAAAACGCCGCCGGCATTAGCGTGGTGACCTGGCTTTTATTCGGTCTCGCCAATATCGGTCTCTACGTCTATACCGAAAAATATCTGACCTTTCAGTCCATTTTTGGATTTTTAGGAACTGCGCTGCTCGATTTTATCATTGTGGCATACACTATTTATCTGAGGCCGAAATCGAAACGGGCGTGATGCATTGGGGACCCAATTTACGGCTGTAAAATTTCTCTCACTCTAAGACACAGGGCTTCTGCCGAAAACGGTTTCTGAATATATGACTGACTGCGATCAAATACACCATGCTGCATCAGCGTGTCATCGGCATAGCCTGACATGAAAAGTACCTTGATTTTGTCATGTTTGAGCGCGGCAAGCTCAGCCAGTTTGCGGCCATTCATTCTTGGCATCACCACATCCGTAATTAACAGGTCCACATGGGAATCGTATTCTTCGATAAAATTCGCTGCATCCATTCCGTCAGCTGCCTCGAATACCTTGTAGCCGGTCTTGCGCAGCAACCGACTGATAAGACTGCGCAGCATCTGCTCGTCCTCCACCACCAATATTGTCTCGGTCCCCTGATGCGCAAGTCTCTGCTCATTAATGGTAATCTGCTCTTCCGTGATTTCGTCCACCGCCGGAAGATATACACGAAAAGTAGTGCCCTTATCCGGTTCGGAATCCACCGTAATTACCCCGTCGCTCTGTTTCACGATACCAAACACAGTGGATAGTCCCAGCCCGGTCCCCTTCCCCTGCGCTTTCGTGGTGAAGAATGGTTCAAAAATATGAGAAAGGACTTCGTCATCCATTCCCATCCCGGTGTCTGCCACCTCAAGGATAATACAATCGCCGCTAATGGAGTTTTGAAAGTCACGCACCGCGCTTTCAATCGGAATCAGCGCATTCAAAGTGCGAATACGCAGCTTGCCTCCCCCGGGCATGGCGTCACGGGCATTGACTACCAGATTCATTATCACCTGCTCGATTTGAACCGGATCCGCCTTCGCGGTTCGCAATTCCGGATCCAGACTGGTCTCCATATGAATGTCTTCGCCAATGAGTCTGCCCAGCATCCGTCTGGCGCCATCCACCACCTCATTCAGGTTAAATACCTGAGGCTTCATTACCTGCTTTCGGCTGAACACCAGAAGTTGTCTGGTCAATTCGGCGGCACGCTTTGCGGCACGGGAAATTTCAAGGATGTCCTCGCGAATCGGGTCTCCCTCCTTCACATCGAGCAGCATCACATCCGAATAGCCAATAATTGCCCCCAGAAGATTATTAAAATCGTGAGCCACCCCTCCGGCCAATCGGCCAATCGCCTCCATTTTCTGAGACAGCCGCAATTGCGCCTCGGTTTCTTCAAGCACCTCCTGGCTGCGTCGCTTTTCACTGATGTCGCGCATAATAACGAGCAGAAAATCCTCACGCCCGCGGGTACCATAGGAAATCGACAGTTCAACCGGTAACCGGCTGCCATCCCTGGTCACTGCCTCCACTTCAATGGTGTTGCCAACAATCCGATGAGACGGCACACCGGCGGAGCTCTGGGATGCCACAAAAAAATTCACATCGGACCGGTATTCCGGCGCAATAAGCATATCCACGGATTTGCCAATCACTTCGGTCCATTGATACTTCAGCATACGCGTCGCGGCCTGATTAAACAGCGAAATCGAACCATCCATATCCACTGAAATCAACGTGTCGATGCTCGCGTCCACAACAGTTCGAAACCGCTCCTCACTTCGACGTAACGCCTCTTCAGAACGCTTTCGTTCCCGACGTTCCCGCGCTTCACGCAATTCCCTCTCGATTGCCGGCACAAGACGAATCAGATTATCCTTGGTAACGTAATCGTGCGCCCCCGCTTCCATTGCTGCCACAGCGGTCTGTTCATCAATGGTGCCGGACACGATAATAAACGGAATATCGACCCCTTCACTTTTAAGGAGAGCGAGGGCTTCAGGTGCGCTGAAATCCGGCAATGCATAATCGGCCAAAACCAAATCCCACTTGGCGGAGGTTAGCCGTTCATACATATCAGTCCAGTTTTCCACTCGTTCCGAGCGAACGTCATAACCTTTTTTGCTGAGCTGCCGCACGATAATAACGGCATCGTCCTCTCTATCCTCAACCATTAAAACGCGTAACGGAACCCCCATGATGACTGTCCTTTCAAATGCGTTGGAAAGCCGAAAGGTCAAACAGTGAATCACGCATCGCAGGATCACGCATGGGCGTTACTGCCGGGGCGAGCAACAATGCGAGACAGGGCCGCCACAGTGGCGCTGACCTGTTCCCTTGGTGGCATGGAAGGCACTGCTGCTACGATCTTACTCTCATCGTTAACAATCCAGGAGCCAATCGCAGATTCCGTTGGCAGTCCATTCACCGCTTCGTGAATCGCACCGTGGTAATCACTGATGAGCAGGAAAGGCAAATCTTCGGCTTCCCGTGCAGAACTTAGAATTTCCTCCGGTTCCATTGATACCACAATGGGGCTGCACTCAAATTCGAGAAATTCATCAATGCGCCGCTTGATATTTTTCACCAGCGTGAGCTCAGTTCGCTCGAATCCCTTGCCCAGAAAAAAAACAGCCAGTGCCCGCCCCTTGAAATCAGTCAGGGAAATGGGGGTTCCCTCGTCGGTTCTACCGGGAACAGAAGGAATGTCGTCATCAATAACCAGAGACTTCAAATATGTATTGCTCATAACATCCGTTTGCCTTTTTGAACTGTAACCTGAGTCAATATTGTGTACGTTACAACCTGACGTTGTCAAATTAATTATCATCGCCACCGATAGATGCCTCGCAAAACGCTCGAAATATCCATCATTCTCCCAGAATGAATCCAACACCCGGATGTCCCCATAATGTCGCAGGCATCCACGCCGTAATCAGAAATTAAATGTATGCGAAAGCGAATATGCCGAGCCGGTGGCGGGAAACGGCATGCCGTACAGCACCTTCTGTGCACATCGGCCAAGGGGCGTGTCCACATGGGGCGGCAGGGTTTCTACACTGGAGACCATCCCCGTTGGTGCAACACGCACGCGACATGTAATCACGGCGCCGGTCTGAAATTCACATACTTCCAGCTGCGTGTGCATCTGGCGTCTAATGACGCCGGCTTCGTTTTGGCTGAGTTTAATGGCTGTCGTTTCATCCCCCTGTGATTTGGTTCCCTCTGGCATATCCGGCGCCACGATGGGAACAGGGGCCGCCGTATCCGCACTGTCATGGGGCCGAGCCTCGGTCGCTGCCGCATTCATCTGCGACAACAGCACATCGATTTTCCGCTCAATGCGAAAGCTGGATTGCGACGCCGTCAACTGTTCGCAGGTTTTCAGTCGACCTTCGAGTGCCGCCACCTCCAGCTCAAGCGCCTTTACCCGCGTGGGCAGCGATTCATCATTTTGAGTATTAGAGGAACAGGCACAGGCAACGCTGAGGAAACACAGTAAAATACGGATCGCGACATTATTGTTCATACCGATCATCTCCTGTGAATTTGAACTGAGATAATAACAGGAAATTGATATTCTGACAATTCTCTGGAACCGGATGTGCAAGTGCCAAAGATTTAAAAGGAAAAGGAGTCAGCGGATGAAAAATTACCTGTTGCTGGTGTGTCTCTGGATGATGATGACAGCCTGCAGTGCCGACACATTTGACGACGGCGACACACTTGATGACACCAATTCGGAGTCAACTTCTGACAGCGATTCTGACACGGACAGCGATTCTGACGTTGATTCAGATATCGATTCAGATACCGATTCCGATTCAGATTCAGATTCCGACACAGATGCTGATTCAGATTCAGATACCGATTCCGATACCGATTCCGATTCCGATAGTGACACCGACACGGACAGTGATTCAAACACCGACACGGACAGTGGTTGGCCGGGGGAGACCGATTCCGATACTGCGTCTGACACTGCGGTCGATTCGGCCGCTGAGAGTGACGATGATTCCGACGTCGGACCAAATGATGACTGCATTGCTGCGGGGGCAGTCACCTATACCCTCAGCCGCGCCGACAACCCAACAGCGGAGCAGCAGGAAATGTACAGTCTGATAACTGCTGCGATGGATTTGGCCACTTATTATTACAACTGCTATACCAGTATTACCAAAAGCCTGACGGTGGAATACAACCCTGGCGTGTCTACCGCAGATGGCAATTACAATGGCAATATCCGGTTTGGCAGGAGAGAATACATGCAGGTGGCCACTGCGATGCATGAAATCGCCCACACGGTGGGAATCGGCACAACAAGCCAATATCAATCCATGTTTAGCGGCGCGGTATTTACAGGTGAAACCACTACGAATCTCATTCGGGAAATCGAGAACGATCCGGCGGCGGAAGTTCATGGTGATTCGCAGCATTTCTGGCCGTATGGTCTGAATTATGAGTCCGAGTACGAGACCGAATCCGACCTAATCAACCATTGCAAAATCGTCCAGGCCATCCTCACCGATTGTGGACTGCTATGAGAATGCCGCAGAAGCCTTTGAAGAAAATTACGGGAAGTAACCAATAAGAATCCTTGCCACATCCCGGTTGTCGGTTATACAATACGATTGAAATGAGGGGGCGTGCATTTTGGAACAATTGCGCCATAAGGAGGCCATTCATTGCATCCATTCCGTCGGTCACACATCATTTCCATTTATTCCTTTAATCTTTATCTCATGATCCACCTGTTGTCCGGATGCGTCAGCAAACCACCGGTCGTCGAAGTATTGGACGATGAGGCGCCCAACATCGTTGTGGGCATGCCAGGTTCCGTGGCATATCCGGAAAAGGATCACGCGGATACGGAAATCAATATTCAGGACGCTGCCGACGCGCCAGTTGGATGTACACACGACACTCAGTGCAAAGGCGAACGGGTCTGTATCGCCGGCACCTGTGTCAGTCCGCAGTACGCCGAAGAATACGAAGCAAGGGTGATGGCCTCTGCCAGAAAAACAGAAAGCCAGACCCCTGCAGATAATCCAATCATCGAGGTTCTGCTGCCACCCGCCACCAAGCGTCCACTGCGCTGTAAACAGAAGCAGATTACCCGCTGCATGAAACAATGCGATGAGGGTAATCTCGAAAGCTGTTACGACGTCGGTAAAATCTACGAAACACACCCTGAGGATTTAAACGGGGCCCGATTTGGCGTCTACGCATACCGAAAAGCATGTGACGGCGGTGACGCGATCTCTTGTATTCTGCTCAGCCGCATGTACTTTGTCGGCGCCATTGTGGAGCAGAACCTGGGTTTGGCCTTTAGTCTCAATGTGGACGGCTGCGTCCTTAAAAATATGTACGCCTGCGCCAATGCCGCGGTTTTTCTGGATAACGGAATTGGGGTCGAGCAAAATTCAGACATGGCTGCTGAATATTTCACTCAGGCATGTATTTATGGCCACGATCCGTCATGCGCCAAAGCCAAAGCCACCGACGCGCCATAAATTTTTAACTCACTGCTTTTTTTTCTTTGTCTGAAGTCATGCCCACAGGCTCAAAAGCGGATATATTTTCAGTATGGCGCTGCATCCAAAATTACCACCGAAACCCCCACCTGGAATATGGCGGCTTAAAAAAAAACGGGCTGAGCGCCGACGAGGCAGAGACCTTTTTTTAAAAATACTCACAGCCATTGGATACCTGAACACGGTTATTGTCATCAGCGCGGCTGTTCTTCTTGCGGAAGCCAAGCCCGACGCTTTTCATTCCATGTATCGCGGATTACCCCTGCGCACATACTGGTCACCCCACCATCTGCAATATCTGTTCGGACTGTGTGTATTTGGCTTTTTTCTCTCACTTGCCGGCCTGTTCGTCAATTCGCAACGCCTGAAACGAAAATCTGATGGCATTCGGTACCACCTTGTGGCAGTCGCTCTTTTGTCACTGACGGGAATCATCGCATATCTGGTTGTCCACTGATTGCTGTGATTCGGAAATGACAACGGCAAATACGTGCTCAAAATCGAATGGGCTGTTTTTTTTGGGGGGGGACGGATTATTCAACCTCAATGGGATTTGGGATGAAGCACTCTATGTTGGTTTCTATTCTGAAATTGGATTGTGTGGTATGGCGCTCCGCATGAAAAATATCCATGGTGTAACTCCAGCCCGGTTTGATACCCAGTTCCTCTGCCTGCGCATCGAAATCAATGGTTCCAGTGAACGGCAGGTGCAGCCCCCCCAAATCCAGCGCCATCTTGCCGTTAATGAAAATCCACAGATCATCGTCGCCTCTAAAGGTAAACTTTTGTCCGGACAGGTATTTAAAAATCAGATGAATTTCAGTTGTAAAAAGAAAATTATGCCCTGCTCCCGCCGGCGTTTCACCAAATCCTTCCGACGTTGAAAGGGGGAAAAATTCGCTGGTATCGTATATGAACACCCCGGGCTGCCCCGATTTTTCTGTCATTTCAATCTGCTTTTCGTATCGCCGGTTATAGGACGTGTCATTATACCAGTCCGCAAAACTCTCTGGGCCATCGAACATGGGGATTGTCCCCATGTAGCATTCCTCGGGCGTGCCAGGACCGGAATCCCAGCAGTTTTTTTCCATCACGCCGGTATCGTTGTTGGGTTTCCAGGTGTACGCGCCCATTGCATTGGCAAATACCGGTTTTCGATCTTCGCCAAGGGTGGATTCCAAAACCCCCGCCACTGGTCCCCAGCCATTGTCCGCACGCTCCATGTCGGGATGACTTTCGTCAAAATCCCGAACTGTAATTTCCAGCAGATTGTCACAATCCGAATCCCTTTCCTGTTCAAAATCGGCATCCCCGTCTGCGTCCCCATCCGAATCGCCATCTGCATCACTATCGGCATCGCCAGCACCACCGCCGCCCCCTGGAGGCTTCATGGGCGATGTATCGTCACACCCCCAGACACCAACCAGAATAAATACCAAAACCAACATTTGTGTAACTGTGTGCATGATTAACCTCTCTCAATCAGGTGGCGCATTTCACCCTTGCCGCAAGGCGGCGGAAATTATGCTGATGGAGTGGTTTTTACCAACAGAAAAAGGACAGAATTCTAATTATAATTCAAAATTCTACCTCGAATTAAGAAATAACAAACGACTTATTCGCAAGTACCATCGCTCAGATACGTGTCAATCCACCATACAAATCGCTGTTTATGTAAATTCATGTATTTTCTCTGAACAGTTTCTGCGCCATAGGGTACAGTAAATAAGGTTAACAAACAAAGTTGTCTGGTTTTGTTTGCAACCCACCGCAGAGACGCGGCGAAGCGATTGGCGCGATCCCACGCTCTTCAGCCGTATCTGCCTTGAGAATTGGCCGCTGCTCAGCGGCCAGCAAAATAAAGGAGATGCAATAATGAAATTAGGATTGTTCTTACTGATTGCGTTTATAAACGCCACGCTACTACTGGGCTGCACGGAACCCTCCTCCCGGACGAACCTGACGTTTTCGGACGATTTGAATTCCGACACGGATGCAGATTCGGACGCTGATTCGGATTCCGACTCGGATTCCGATTCAGATTCGGACACTGATTCGGATACTGATTCGGATACAGATTCAGATTCAGATTCAGATTCAGATTCGGATTCCGATACTGATTCAGATTCGGACACTGATTCAGATACAGATTCCGATTCGGATTCAGACTCGGACTCAGATGCCGACAGTTCATGTGCTTACAACTGCGCCATGAATGAAATGGGTTGCACTGGCGGTTTTGGGGTGGCAGCAGGCACTGTCGTGGATGGCACCTGCACGATGGTGGGCGGATTTGCTGATGGTCAACCCGGTGTATGCTGCAAACCAGGTGCGACGTCCGATACGGATACCGATACCGACACCGATTCGGATACCGATAGCGATACGGACTCGGATACCGATAGCGACACCGATTCTGACAGCGATGGCGACGGCTGCGCCAATGCGAATCCC
>JAFGWT010000316.1 GCA_016937015.1 Deltaproteobacteria bacterium
ATCTGGATGCGGCGGAAAAAGGGTTTGCCCATTTGGCGGCCAATGGCCCCAGGTACTGCGATGACGGCAAGGAAAACGTCATCGACGATTACACCGCATTATTGGCGGCATCTGAACTCTATGCCGCTACCGACAATGACGACTATCTCGATGCGGCCCGTGCCCGCGCGGCCAATCTCAAAGAACGCCTGCACAGCGATGGCTATTTTATCGCCGACAGCGGCAGCCGGCCTTTCTGGCACGCCTCCGATGCCGGGTTGCCGGTGGTGGCGCTGGCCAGGTATGCCGAAATGGAAACAGACATCGACATGCGGGACGACGCGCTGAACACCATTGAAACCCATTTGGCATATCTGCTGGACGTGACTTCAAACACAGCCAATCCATACGGGTATGCCAGGCAGACGTTTAAGTCCGGCGGCAGACTTCAGGATGGTTTCTTTATCCCCCATGACAACGAGACCGGTTACTGGTGGCAGGGCGAAAATGCGAGACTGGGCTCTTTGGCTGCGGCGCTGGTGATTGGCAGCCGGGCCATCGGCAAAAAGGGGCACTATCACGGCACGGTCCACGATGCCGCTGTGTACGCCGCCAACCAGCTGGACTGGGTATTGGGAAAAAATCCCTACGACATCTGTTTTATGCACGGCTATGGCAAAAACAATCCGGAAGGCTATTCGGGGGAAAAAGGGGACTTTGGTCAGTGGGCCCACGACGGGGGCATCTCAAATGGCATCACCGGCGAAGGCAATGACGGCTCCGGGATTCAGTGGAATACAAATGTGCCAACCGACGAATATGGCAATCCCATGGAGTGGGTGAAATGGCGCTGGGTGGAACAGTGGCTGCCGCACGCCTCATGGTACCTCATCGCCACCGCCGCCATGACCCAGGATTAGGCTTGGACAGCGACGGTCTTGCTAATTTTAGTTTATGGATATCATGGCGTACTTGCGCCTCATTCGAAAATGACGTCAGCGGTTGTGCCGAAGAAACAGTCTCTCACTGATTTTGCTTCGCAAAATATGTTGCCTGGATCGCGAGCGAGTCGCGACTTGATGAAAAAGAGCTGGAGAAAACACGGGGGAAATCTAAAAACAGATTTTTTTTGAGAAACAAACATTTCAACTCTGCGCATTGCTGTGCCCTTTGTTGGAGACGAAGTGAAAGTGCCCGAAGTGAAAGATTCCAATGATGACAAACATAAATCGCAAGTTTTGATGCACTTCCGCCTGGATGGATGCTATTTTTCCGGACACGAACTCAAATGCGAACGAAAACCGGCAATTCTGCTGTCCGGAAGGTAGATGCCAAATGGCTCGTGCAGTTCCTAACGGGTCCATCAATATGTACTCTGGAGTAATGAATGACCGCATTTAGACACCGCGCATCGATGCAAAAACCAGGTTGGTATTTTTTCGCGTGGCTGGCTGTTGCCAACATAGTGCTTATTGCCAGTGGCTGCCACGACGATGAATGTGAAGCTTTTGAGATGAAATGTGAGGGGAATAGGCTTATGTGGTGCTCGGTTCCGAGTGGAACTGATTGCTGGGGATGCTATGCAAAATGGACGGAATTTAGAGATTGCTCAATATTTAATGCAACGTGTCAGGAGGGTGAAAACATCGAATTTTATCCAGGTTTTTCCAATAATACAGACGTTAAAAAGGAGTTTAATTTCCGGAGTCATGGCTGCGCTGTCAAAGGATTTACGTGTGATGGGGACACAGACATGCAATGTTCAGATGATAATTCTCTGATAGTGGGGTGTTCCTATTCTCACGGGCCAGCCGCGATGATCATTGTTGAAAATGAAAGCAATTTTCCGTTTTGCGTAGAACGTTCAAATGGCCTGGCTGGATTTGCACATCTGGGTGGCGAATGTCAGTCCCCTCAAGAAACTTCCTGTATAAATGAACGAATTCGAGTAAATTGCTACGATGGACTCTGGTCAATGGCGTCTGAGAACTGTATTGGCTCGGGCGAAAATTTTGTTTGCGATGCCGACACCGATGCTAACGGCTACAGTGTGTCGCAATGCGTTCCCGTTGACCCCTGATTACTGTACATGGGGAATTTGTGTTTCAAGGAAAGAATTTTCCTGTCTCCATGCCTGGATTTGCAGGATCGCCAGGATTTCAATAAACTGAACGAGCCCGAACTATTCCTTGAAATGCATCGAAACACACTGGTGTGTCTGGATGAAATCCAGCGACTACCCAATTTTTTTTCAGTGCTTCGATCAGATATTGACAGGAAACGACATCCTGGGCGGTTTCTCATTCTCGGTTCCGCGTCACGTGATATGATTCGACAATCCAACGAAACACTGGCAGGCCGCATTGCATATGTGGATCTGACGCCTTTCCTTTCGTTCGAGGTGACTCGAGTTGACTGGCGACAGCATTGGATACGCGGCGGTTTCCCGAACAGCCTGCTTTCCGCCACGGATGAAGACAGCTTTGATTGGCGCATGGATTTTGTGAGGACTTTTTTGGAACGGGACATCCCTTCCCTTGGCTTTTTCATCCCAGCGCCGTCAATGGGACGCCTGTGGCGCCTTCTGGCTCATTATCACGGGCAGCCCCTGAACTTTCACAAGTTGGCGGAATCAGCGGACCTGTCCGTGCCAACGCTTAAAAAGTACATGTCACTGTTGGAACAGACCTACATGATTCGGATTCTCCTTCCCATGGAGGCCAATTTGAAAAAGCGGCTGGTGAAGGCACCTAAAATGTATTTGCGGGATTCTGGAATTCTGCATTATCTTTTGGACATTGAAACCATTGACCAGCTGCTGTCCCACGGAAGCAACGGGGCGTCCTTTGAGGGCTATTGCATCGAATCAATTCTGGCAGCCATGCCCAAATGGCGTCCGTCATATTTCAGAACATCAGCCGGCGCCGAAATTGATTTGGTAATGCAAAAAGGAAATGAATGCATTGTGTTTGAGTTTAAACTCTCAAAAGCGCCAAAGCCCTCAAGGGGCTTTCACGAGATCGTTAAAGTGTTGAATCCCTCGGCGTGTTACGTGGTTGCACCCGTGGATGCGCCCTTTGCCTGCAACTCCACCACAACGATAACCCCCCCTTAAAGATCTCCCCTTTATTCAGGCAGCAATCAATGCCGGCAGCAACTGAACAATTCGTCCGAAACGCAATTATTTTGCACGACATTCCTTGAATTTGTACTGTGAGGACATGAAAAACGGAGTGAACCAATGATATTCCGAAAATGGCTGATGGTTGGTCTGATTCTCGGCTCAGTGTTTGGCGCAACCGGGGTTCTGGCCATGCCTGCAGCGCCATCTGATCGGCCGACAGACAATGTGGAAAAGGGAAACGCACGGGTTTTTGCCTGGCGCACCCTGCGTCTGGACCTGGATACCCTCAACCACGGCGACGTCCATCCGATGCTTGTCCATGAATGGCTGACCAATGCATCGGAAGTCGTGCTGCGTCACATCGCGAATCACGCCATGGATCCCACCCTGGTGCAGTCCGCGGCATATGTCCTTATTGAAAAAAATGCCGGCGATGTCGCGCTGTTTGCCGAGCTGTCGCAAAGATGGACCCACAGCCCGCGGTTGCCCTGGTTTCAGGCCGCACGCGTCCGCGCCGGGGACACGGCGTACACGGCAACGCTGCATGCCACCCTTGCTGAACGCAGCGATGTGCTTCGTGTCACCGCCGCAGCGATTCTGACTCTCGCGGCCGACAGGCAGGGAAAAAAAACACTGCTCGACGAAATCCGAAACTGTGGTTCTCAGGTGATCAGGGCGGCTCAAATCATTGGGAACTCAGGCGCTGTGGATGATCGCGCCACTCTCGAAAAAAGCATTGCTTCCGGTTGCAGCGAACCTGCACTCAGGCGCGCCAGCGGAGAAATCCTGTTCAGAGAGCTGTATCCCGTATACCACGAGCTGCTGGTGCGACGGGATACCAGCGATACCCGGTACCAGGCGCCAGGCGGTATGTATGCCGCATGGTTTGACATTGTTCGGCACGCCCATGCCAGTGGCGTGAGTTCGCTGACGGCGCTGTTGCCCTGGCTTGGACAGTTTCGGGAGTATCAACGGGTCTGGCCTGGCGAATCTCCGGAAGTCTCCCGCCGTAACCTGGACGCGCTCATCGAATTTCTGTCAACGGCTGCCCAGCGCATTCGCCAAAGCCGCCCCAGGGCATCATGGCCCCAAAACTGGCAAACCGCGTTGCAAAACCTCGCCAATGAATCGTCGGACGGATTTGCAGCCCGGGTGAGCGCTGCCCTCTCGATTCTCAGCTGGACTGACGACATGGTACCGGCCACTGCCCTTGACCCGCTCAGGGGCGCAACCATTCTCAGTCCACGGGGCAACCGGGTCACCGATGGCAACTGGCGCACCTCCTGGCAGGGAAAAAAGGGCAGCACCCTTGAGCTTGAGTGGTTTCCACTGCGCCACATCGATACCCTGTGGCTGGCCGCCGGATGCGTGAACGCTCCTCAAAGCCGACTTAAAAAAATCAAAATTCTGGTTGCTGCAAGGGACGGAAACATCGAAAAAACCCTCTCGCTCAATCCAACCTCACTGTATTACCAGCCCGTATCCATTGACCATCAATCCGTGCGGAAAATCACCATTCAAATCATGGAAACCAGCGATACAACACCCGTTTGTATCAACGAGATTCGAATTGCCGGCCGCTAACGGTGCAGCAGTCAGCCGATGGCTGATCTTTGGAGACTGAAAGTAGCCAAATGGAAATTAAGATGAAAATATACTGGTGCTGCTTATCGTGTGTTTTGGCGACGATGCCGGCTGGCGGCAACGCGTCGGCACAGAACAGTCCAGGCGCGCCGTATCAAGTGGTCATCTTCAGCGGCCGGCAAAGTTGTGTGGATGGGCAAACGGTCAAAAGCATCCAGGTGGATACCGAACATTTTCCGGTGCGTGTCGCGCCCATGGAATTGGCGTCCAGGACGCCGGATGCGCCAATGGCAGCACAAATGCGAGACCGGCTTGCCAGTGAAAACGCCAATGTCGCAATCTGGTTTGACTGCGATTCCGGCTCAGTGCATCTGATAGCCCAAACAGATAGTGGGTGGCTGGACCAGCATCGAATCATCGAAATCGAAAACGGAAAATTAAACGCCGAGGCCATTTCCGCAGTGATTTACGGATGGCTGGATGCCCTACTCTCCCCGCAACAGGAGAACCCCGCACCCGACACCATTGAAATACCCAATGTCGCATCCACATCGACAGCGATGCCAGCGACAACGTCGGACACCACACCCGCATCGACACAGACGGCGCAAAACACATCCGCGGTTCTCGCCCCCGCAGCCACACCGCCACCGGTATCACCCAAACCCCCCATCCCCGGCGCGGACTCACCGCGTCATCCCCAGACGACCACGGCGTCGGATAGCGCGGCATCCTCTCAAAAAAATACACTTGCACGCCCGCACCCCCGGATAAAACGTTTTAGTCTTGAAGGCAACGCCATGGGCGTGATGATGAACCGGTCCGAATTTTCCGGCGGGGCCGCATTGATGCTGAGCGTTCGGCCCCACCGCGGCGCCAGTGTGATATTTCTGAAAGGTGGTATTCTTAGCCCAATTCAATGGAACGACGGCCTGCTGCAACTCAGGGTACTCGCAATCCCACTGGGCATGGGCATCCGCCGATCGCGGCGGTTTGGGTCGACCACACTGGATGCCGGTATCGAATTTGAGGCGACCATAAACCGCTTCAAATGTCGCCTGAACGCCGTACCAGTCAACGATGGGTTTTCGCCGCAACTGTCTGCCGTGCCAATGGTGGGGGTAACCTTGCACCTGTTTTCAGCCACATATCTCGCCCTGCGGGGTGGCACGCGACTGGTGGTCGCCAGACCGGTGTATGAGGTCCGTGTGAATGGTGAACGGCGTCAACTTTATGCCACGCCCATATTTCAGCCGCTGGGATACATCGGCATTGGAATTGAATTTTTGTAATCGCCCACTTTTTTTTGTGTCTGTTTTCAAATGCCATATGCACTCTTACGGCAATGACATCAGGCAGTCCGAATATTGAGACCATCCAGGCTGACAGCGAAGTGGCGCTCGCCATGCGTGTTGCAGCGGGCGATGACGTTGCCGCACATCAATTTTTGCAACTCGCGCTGCCACGGGTGCGAAAAACCGCGCTGTTTTTATGCCCGGACAGAATGGAGCAGGAGGATGTGGTTCAAAACACCCTCGTGGAACTGATTCTGGCCGCCGGCACATTTCGCGGTGACAGCCGGTTTTCCTGGTGGGTCGACCGCATCACCGTCCACATGGCGTCGCGCATCATTGGCAAAAAGGTCCGCAGACGCCGCATCCACGATGACGCATGGTTTCCGCCCGCCATGTCAACCACCCCGGATGATGAACTCGATTATCGGCGGATGCAGCACGAGCTCGCCACTGTCCTTGAAAAAATATCTCTTCGGGACCGAACACCTTTGATCCTGCACCATCTGTATGGCTACGCCATTGATGAAATCGCCCTCATGCTGGACGTGGGGGTACACACGGTTCGCAGCCGGCTTCGGACCGGTATGAAAAAAATGAAACGTCTGGTGCTCAGTAACGGGCAGCTGGCCGATTGGATACAGGTGACCTCATGACGAAGCGGCAAAACACAATCTGTGAGAGCGTCCTGGCGCTGAGTGAACAGGTTCACCTTGCCATAGCCGATACCGCTCCCACCTCGTCCGGTGATGGTCTGCCCCCGCTGTCTGCAGCTGTCACCGCCGGACTTTCCGCAAAAAAAGTCGCGCTGTACCGGCGTCATTTGGCAGAGTGCGACACCTGTCGCGTCAGTTACGGAGTCAAGCATCTGATGAGACTGCCTGTATCTCCCTCTGGCAACGTTCTTCAGGACCGGCGTCTGGTCAATGCAGCCATCGCAACTGCCCGTGGTCGAACCGCCGCGCCCACCTTGGAAGCAGTCCAAACCGAAAGCGATTCCCCCTCCCTGCGCCATCGTTTTTTTTCAATGGGCATGGCGGCGGCTTTTTTAATTGCAGTTGTGGCATTTGTAACGGGATGGTGGATAAGCATTGCCCCGTCCCGCCCAGTGGTCGCCGTCATCACCCCACCCCCAGCGGGGGAGTCCAGGACACATCATCCTGAAAAAGGACCAAACACACATGCGACAGCCACCGATAATACCCCCACCGCTTTGGCACGGGTAATAAACGAAGACGCGACCCATCTGGCGCTCGGGCCAGGTGTGAATACACTGCTCGATGCCGGCACGCGTATCAACATACGCGAAACAAATCGCGAAACAAATAATGCGATGTTGCGCGGTCAGCTCATATCCGGACGCATGCTTACCTCGGTCAACCCTCACATACCGCATCCCATCGTTGTGGTTGAAACCCCGGCGGGTGAGGTGACGGTCAGGGGCACCATTTTCTCCGTCGACGTCACACGGGATGTGCGCGTATCGGTGCTGCGCGGCGTGGTGCAGGTGACACACGCACAAAAAGATGTGGCCGTCCCTGCAGGCAATACCATTGCAATCGGAGATGCGTCCCCAAGGCATCTGTCGCAAACGGAACACGCCGACTTAACGCTAACGCTGACCCGTCTTGAAGAAAAAACGACGATCATGCCATCCCAGGTGACATCGACAGACACAGACATGACCGAAAGCAAATCCGCGACGGACTCTACGCACCTTTTGTCATCGGAAAAAAGTGGCACCCACATGGCGTCCCCCCATGAACAGAAAACCATCGGCAGCGTGCACCAGCTCATGGCCAAAGCGCGAAGGGATAAGAATTTGCGCAACTGGACCGGCGCCCTGGATGCCTACGAAACGGTTATTGCCACCGCGCCCCAGTCCCCCATGGCCGCATCTGCCCGCATCGCTGCCGGCAATATCCGTCTGCGACTGGGGGATGCCAAAGGCGCCCTGCGACACTTTGAACAGTACCTGTCCGGAACCCATCAGGGACTGCGTCAGGAAGCATTGCTGGGCAGGATTAAAGCCCTTCGAAAACTGCGTCATCCCAAGGCGGAACTTTCCGCCATCAACACGTTTATTGGCGCATATCCCGATTCCATTTATGTGGAGTTCCTCGCACAACGGCAGCGTGAACTGCAGTGAGGATAGTTTTTTAAAGAAGATTGCCCTCTTCTTTATTCTGAGCGCGGAGCAATGGTGCTTCGCGCTCTTTTTTTTCTGTCTGGATTTTTTTTTGATGTGCACTCGGGAAACAGGTAACAAAAAAATGGAAAGGGAGCGTCACATGATTAAAAGAGCTATAATTTTAATGTTTGGTTTTGGGTTATTGATTGCCGGATGCGAGTTCAGAGAACTGGTGGCCGATTTCGATTCCACGGACAGTTCATCAGATACCGCCACTGCGGATGGCGCAACGGAAGCACCGGATGTGCCCACTGACACAGAGCCGCCCACAGATACCGCTACAGAAACAGAATCTCAGACGACCGATTCGGTGACTTCTGATGAGACAGCGATTCCTGTCGATACGCGGCAATTAAAAATTGAACAGCTGCCAGTCAAAATGGACATTTGCAGCGCACGGGTCTCCAGGGCGGTTAATCCCAGACCGGGGGAATGGTACAATCCGCTTCAGTTAAATCACGATATGGGGGGATATACATTTGTTGGGGCGTCGGGATTCGGCGTGTCGCCATACAACGTGGCAGAACAGGAGCAATTTGTGGCAACCAATGTTGCCGGGTTCAAACCACTTCACGCAAACTCGAGTGATGGCCTGGTATATGGGTTGGGTGCAATGGATGGCAACCCGGACCATGTAACGAACGTGGTGGCCATATCGATGGAAGATGGCACCACCAGCTGGAGCATGCCTTTTCAGAAGCGATTGAATTACGAATTCGATTACGACGGTTCCGGTGAGGCAAATCAGGCGCCAGTCGCTGTATCGCACCCCAATGGCGGTGTCATTATTGTCAGCGCGTTTAATGACGTGTTGGTACTTAACAATGGTGACCCCACTGAAACCCGTCTTGAAACCAGTGGATCCAATTACGCCACCTTCATGGCACACTACAGCACGGATGGCGCGGTGATTTCGGCCCGCGTGCTGGATATGAAAATCGTTCCAAAGGATATACGTATTCTTGAACGGGAAGGCGTAAGCGTGATCATCGTTGCAGGCTCGGACAATACCAAAATTTTTGAACCGGCGGGCATGGCGATGTTGAGTCTTGACGGTGACCTCATATGGGAAACCAGCAATACATATTATCCTGAGGATGAGCCCGTATTTTTTTCCATGATAGAGTCTGCGCGAATTATCCCCGGACCCTCCGAAACGTTTTATCTGGCACTGGATACCTGGGAAAATATGGCGTTTAAAGGGACCGATGGCAATGTGCTTGAGACCGGACAGCCCGGTTTTATAAAGGAAACCTCAACCGGTACCACAGGTGACAGCCATGCCATCGCGCTGGCGCAGTATGATATGGACGGACGTATTGTATCGGTAACACTGCCCAAGGTGGGACCATACGATATGGATACGTATCCAGCGGACGTTATCTTTCAAAACAATCTTCTGCTGATTATGGGAAGACAACAGACTGACAATATCATTGGTGACAGCAGGACGGTGGCAGAAGAGATCACCGGTATTTCAGATTTGCGTTATTTTATCGCAGCGTTCAGTCCGGACGATATGGCATTGCAGGGCGTCCTGTTGCTGCCGGAGCCGATGGTCCAGGGCACATTGCAACCGCGGGATGATATATCCAGCGCAGCGCTGGCATATGGACGAATTTCGGAAACCATGTTGCTTGATAAACCGGTGGCGCAGTATCCCGGCGATTTGAACGATGAGTTGATTTTTGACAGTGCACTGGAAGGCAACGTCATGGGGGTAATCATGGAAATATGCCATGTAAACCAAGGGATTGAATAGCTTCAGTTGTTCAGCCACGAATTTCCACCGCGATTTTTTAATAATTAAAATTAAGAACCCCGTCTCGCCACAGACCTGTCCACACTTTTCAAACCAGACACAGTATAACACACCGGAAAGCGACAGAATTGATTTTTGACAATCTGTTTTAAAAGTGATTGAGTGCGCATAATCGTGGCATGGGTTGGGGATCTGAATACACATATACATGTCTACTTTAAGGATGAATAATGCACCGAAACATCACAGGCACTTTAATACGAATCATCAGTGACAGGCTCGCCCTCAGCCTCACCCTCGTCATTGCGGCAGGTATTGCACTTTCCGGTTGCGCGCCGGCGACATCCGGGCAGACGCCATCGGGCAAAAAGGTGGTGCTCGAAGCGGCGGATGAACCGTCCTTCGAAATCGCCGGGATTTCCGTGCTGCCAGTGGCCACCGAAGAGAAAACCCTGCCGTTTGTGGCCACGCCGTCCTTTGCGCCCGCCGAATCCCCCTGTCTGGAGCGCTCCACAAAGTCAAAACAGTGGACAACCGCCAATGACCAGGTGCTGACTACTCTCAAACGCAGCGAAAAGCAGGTCTCGGCGGCGCTGTTGATGTGGCTGCAGTCAGAGCTGCCCGATGACGTGCCCACCTCGGATCTCTCCCGATGGCGCGCGACGCCCGACGACCAAACCGTTATGATACGACATTTTAACACCGACGATGTCCGTTTCACCGACGCTCAGACCTGCATCACAGACACGGTTCAAATGCTGCCTGACGATGGGGCGGTGGTCACCACGCTCTTTGGCGCCACCGGATTTTCCGCGCGGAGTAAAAGCCCCATGGATCCCGAGACCATCAAAGGACTAAAAAAGCTCGCCCAGAAAAAGCGCATGCGGGTTAAACCGGTTCCCACTTACCCTCGGGCAAAGGATGCCAAAGGACGACCCGCGTTTAAAAAGGGCAAAGCGCTCTTTATGGCGCCTGATGGCACCCTTGTGTTTGGTAAGG
>JAFGWT010000317.1 GCA_016937015.1 Deltaproteobacteria bacterium
ACGGTTATGCGCAAACTCCGGAGCAGGCGGACAACTGGCGACTGAGCGTGGCATCGATTTTTCCCGGCCTCTATTTTTCAGGTGCATGGGGACGCGGGGGCGGTGGTGGCTATATGGGCACCATCGTCAATGGCCGTGTCGCGGCGCTGCAGGTACTGGCCAGACACAGCTGGCGCGGCGCTGAGAAAGTATTCGATGTGGCCAAACGCCCCCTCTTCAGCATTCGCAAGACGGTCGATGGCGCAGCAGCCAAAGAAGTGGTGACATCCCCCAAAAAAAAGAATAGTTACCGGTTTGCCGTCGCCGCATCGGACATCTCCGCAGCTGGAGAACTGAACGCCGATACCAGTATCCGGTTGCTCAATGATGCCGCGAACGCCTATATCGGAGACAATAAAGCCTTCCTGTCCAATATATGGCCGAATTTCAACATCAATGCACTATGGCACACAGCATTTTTTCAAATGCGCTTTGTGTTCGTGCCGTTCGTCACGGTCAGTGACGGAGATGACGTGTCGGTTGAAGTCGAATTTGAACCGACTGCGCCTGGCAAAGGCCAGTTTACACAAAACATCTATCTCACATCTTCGGGACAACGTCTGGCCAATGCAGACGGCCGCGTGCTGATTCGCGCGACATGACTACCCGACAGGGGTATCGTTTAAGCGGATGAAAACGGAGGCGACGTATCGATCGTCAAACAGACTCCTGCCAAACGGAAATGAGTCGCCACTGCGAAACGGGCCCCAGTCCTTTAACAGAACACCCCTCCAAATGGCATGGTGATCATCGAATGATTCAAATGAAATACGGGCGCCTTTAAAATCCAAAAACGTCTGTGCCGTTGGAAAACCGGCCTTGTACCAGGCCTCCTTGGCCGAAAACACAGCCATTGCCGCCCGTCGCCGCATATCGCCCCTATATGAAGACAACCAGTCCCGTTCTTCAGGTACGCAGATATGGTCAATCATTCCCGCGTCCATTTTTCGCAGCAGATACTCTTCGATGTCCATGCCCAAATATCGAATATCATTTTTGAAGGCCACCCCCGCCGCGCACCACGAGTTGCAGTGGGTGATCGCCCCCACAACGTTATCAGGCCAGACAGGACTGCGATCCGTATTGGCGGGAATGGGAGCGGCCGCGATCCCCAATTCCGCAAGCGCCTCCCTGGCCAGCTGACGCCCGGTCGAGAATTCAACCCGTCGCTTGAGGACCGCCCTTGTCAGCAACGCTTCTTCCTCAGGGAAAAGCGCCGGCAACGCTGCCATCTGGTCTATTGCGGATTCCTTTACGGCGACTGGCACCGACTCAAATAGTCTGGTAAATAGATTCATGTCGAAAATGGTCGATTAACTGACAGCGAAAACACACTTATTCAACCACGATGAGCGGTTTGCAGCCGAATGATGCGGAGATGGCTTCCCATTCCTTGACGCCCTTTTTTGTTTTAAGTTTGGAACACCCATTGTTGCACAGCTTTACCCCCACGCACTCGGACACATCGTCGAGTTCCTCCACCGCTTCCCAGGGCTTGCCTTCCTGTTCCTCCCATGTCCAGCCAATCTGAAGACGTTCGTCGACCGCATTGGGGTTCTCATCACTGCAACTTTCCATGTAGGTCAATTCCACTTTGTCACCGCCACTGGAAGGCAACCCAAAAACCCGCATGGCCGCACACGACTTCATCACATTGTAATTTGTTTCGGAATCCTTATCCGGAATACTTGACCAATCCACAGCATACACGCAGCTTATGGCTTCGTTGGTCACGTCTTCAAGCGCACTGCTTAGAGAAGCTGCGTCACCAGCAGGATAATACCAGTTGCCGCCACCAGGGGGGGCGGGAATATCGGTAAAATCAGGTTCACTGCCTGGGACATGATTTCCCCAGTACGCAATCACATCCATCACATCCGAAAACGCTGCCACGTCCTTGCCCACGCCAATTACAAACGTCCGGAATCCCGCCTGCGCCAAATCGTATACCGCATGCGCCGAATCTCTGTCATCGAGACACATTTCGGGGGCGCGTGCCTCTTTTCCGACAGACGCCGATTCACAGGGTAGTTCCAGATTAAAATTGCAACCAGGCGCACCATCTGTAGCCAGCAGCACATACGTATCATTTTCCAGATTCAGAGACTCAAGATAGACCCGGGCCCATTGGAGCGACTTCGAAATCGGGGTTCCACCGCAGTTTCCCACTGTGTCGAGCACCTCCGAAATCAGGCTGTATGTGTCCATGGTAATGGTTTGTGCAAATGGCACCAGCGGATCATGGAAGGATGCATCCACTTCGGTAAACTGACTGGCCGCCTGACAGCTGATGGCGGAATCCTGGAGCGATGCATCGAGGTTCCCGTATTCCACATCGCAATCCTCCGGAGACGGGAATACATTAAGGGCAAAGTTGATTATTTCAGACTCGGTATGCTGCGCCACAATCGATTCAATGGCTTCCTGTACCACGTCAGCATATTTTTTTTCATCTTCCTCCGGATATTTTTCCATGGACTTGGAGCGATCTAGAAGCACCAAAAGATTAATGGGACGCGTTTCCACCTTCCATGGAAAATCAGCGCATTCAGCCTCGTTATCATCCGCATCCGAATCGCTGTCAGAATCCGAATCGCTGTCAGAATCCGAATCACCGTCCGAATCCGAATCACCGTCAGAATCCGAATCACCGTCAGAATCCGAATCACTGTCCGAAGAGGTATCGCCATCTGCATCGCTGTCGGTATCCGCATCACCAGATGCTGCAGGATCGCTATCCCCATCCGCATCGCCATCCACATCGGTGTCAACATCACTGTCAACATCCGAATCCGCATCAGTCCCGGGTGACTGGCTGGCCTTATCGCCTTCACACCCCAACGCAGTCAGCAACGCGACCATCACAATTATCACCAAATAAAATAAGGATTTTAATTTAATCATGACCAATCTCTACTCTACCCAAATCACGCTGCGAACTTCATGACATTCGGGTTCTTCCCCCCACAGCAGTTTGTCATCCTTGCCATAGGCGGTGATACGAGGCGTTTTCTGCTCTTCTTCGGTCAGGCCCTCAAAACTATAGTCGTTGGTCCCATCCCAAATGCAGTCGCCGTTGTTCCCCACACCAAAATCAACCAGCGTCACCCTTGGACCATCCAGCCGGCTTTGACGCCCCCAGAACTGCTGACCGTCGTAGTTGAGCTTGAAGTACCACATGTCGCCATTTTTCTCGCAGGGGAACGGACCTTCGATGGTCGTATCGGCCTGCTGGCTGTTGTCGTATGCAATAGTGGCGGTCATGGTGGCGGGATCGATGCCCGCATCGGTTAGGTCAGTTACATCAATATAGTAGCGCGATTCGAGGAACTCATTGAATCTCGGCGGATGAATCGACTCATTCATCATGGTGATTTCGACCTGGGTGCGGCAGGTGCCGACGCTGTTTATCTTGCCCATGGTATAAAACTCATCGATGCGCTCCTCAACTGGCGGAAAATCCGGATCCGGACACCCTTTGGCGCCAGCGTTGACATAGTTGCCGGCCAATGCGCCCACCCACGCAGCGTTGTAGTCAATGGTAACTTCATTCGCGCCAAAATCTTCACGAACGTCCTCATGCACATCCGTTCCTTTGCTGGGACCGTTCACCAGCGCCCCCCAAAGGATGTGGCGATTTTCCTCCGGAATACCCGGCTCGCCGTAAATCGAGGCATGGCCCGCGGCATGATGCGGCTGAAGCGGATAGTTGGGCGAGATATCGGTGAAGCCCATCATAAAACACTTGCCATCCGGGTCGCCATTTACTTCATTATCGCCCAGCAGATACATGGACTGCTGCTGCGCCCACTCCTTGATTCGCTCCGAATCCCTATCCTCCGGGAAATGTTTGGCGTAGACCATTGCCACCAGCTGTCCCGCCGCGTTGTACCTCGCCGACCCCCAGCTCACATCCACTTTCTTGGCATATCCCTGTTCGGTATGAGGGCCATCCACCCACCCCATGGTGTCCATGCGGGCAATCATCTGAAACAGCGGACCGTACTCGTTGCCGGCGTCGGTCATTGACGCCGCCAGCCGTACAAACAGTCCGGAGCGCACCGAGTTCCACACGTGAGTCCAGCTCTCCAGCCAGCAGGCATTGTCTTCAGTGTAGGTTTCCCACTTGATTAATTCATCAACGCAGATTTTGTTGAAGCCAGGGAAGTTGTAAGTCCATTCCACCGCTTCATCGAAATATTTCTCGTTTTTGGTCGCTTCATACAGCCATGCGGCTGCCCAGCCCAAATCGTCCCAGGCATACTCGGAGTTATACAGTCCGCCATCACCCTGCGCGATGGCATCCGGGTATTGTTTGGCAAAGTTGTACAAAGCAATCGCGTGGTTCAATGCATTGATGGCATACTCCGGACGTGCCTGTTTGGTCACCAGATAGGTCAGCGCCAACGACGCGGCTGCCGAGGCGGTAACGTCTGCACCAGGCGCTTCGTGGGTCGTGAAAAACGCCTGTCTGGGACATTTGTCGGGAGTGCGCAGTTCCGGCGGCATCCAGCCACAGGTATGGTCTGCGGGACTGCCGTTCTGATGCGCAAAGGCAATCAAATTCCACTCTTCGGCAGGCAGGGATTTATCTTCCACAAAAGTGCCGCGCATAAACCAGTCCGCTGCCCAGGTGATCTGATCCATCGCTTCGCCTGTAAGCCCCGTAGTTGAAAATGCTTCAGGAAACTCATACATGGACCAGGCGATGGTCGAAATCATGTACCCGGTGGTCATCGCAAACTTGATATAGTCACCAGCGTCGTAATATCCACCCGACAAATCGACTTCTCCATTGCCATCCGGATCGAGAACATCCCGGTACTTATCAATGTATGCAGCACTCATGCTCACCCCATTGGGATCATCGGGATCGAGTTTAAAATGAGCGTCGCTTGTATGAGCAGAGCCTCGCCATTGCACGTCGGTGCAATACACTCCCTTACCTGACTTGTTGATATTAAAAAACCACAGCGCCATCTGCAGTGCCCTGCCCCACAGCCCCTGCTCGCCGTCGCAGGTCTCCCGATTGGGGAATGGCGGCGGTTCACAGAATTCAGGGGACTGATACCATACCCCGTCCGGACCAAAGAATCCGTCCGACGTATTGGGCGTGCCGTCGCCGTCCGCATAATCGCCAAACGGCCAGTCCACATATTCCAAATCATCTGTGTAATCAACATCCGGATCCCCGTCGCTGTCTCCATCACTGTCGCTATCGCTGTCACTGTCGGAATCGGAATCGGCATCGCCATCGGTATCGCTATCCGCGTCACTGTCTGCATCCGTGTCGCTGTCAACATCGGAATCGCTGTCCGTATCCGAATCGCCGTCCGTATCTGAATCGCCTGTGCCCGCGGTATCCCCATCGCCATCCGCATCCGAATCGGCATCGCTGTCGCCACCATTAACGGCACTGTCAGAATCACCGCTGCCCTTATCGGAATCAACCGTATTCCCGTCGTCAGCGCCATCATCTGTCACCGCCTGTCCAGGATTGCTTTCAGAACAGGAAATCATCATCAGCATGAAGAGCATCACCAACGATTTGATAATTGTCCGGTATGGAACTGTTTGAAGTGTAATTTTTTTAAAGCAATAGTTCATAATGTACCCCCGAGTGCTGTGCTCGATACGCCACCTAAGACGTTGCCATGGGTAAAACTGCACTTATTAGAGCGCGCGCTGCATCTATTTTATTACAATCACACAATATATGATTAGTTAATTTGATTTATTTTTAAAAAATCTGCCACGACGCATGCGGACTGCGGAATATCGACGAGTTGAAACTGCTGACAAATCACTGCCTATTTCGCCGGCGTGCCCACCAAATCCAGCTCTGCCACGCAGGTCCACTCACCGCCGTTCACTTCACTCAACGCCACCAGACGTATGTATCGGGCACGAACGGTATCAAATGCCACCCGCTGTTCCGAGCGTTCAGTACCAAATGACCCTTTGATTACAGGCGTTCCCCAATTGTCGCTGCGCAGGCTGGCATAAAATTCGTACGCCTCAATCGTACCATTGGTGTCTTTATCCATCCGAGGCAAATAGCGTAATTCGCTGATATTCCATTCAGCGCCCAAATCAATTTGAATTTCATGGGGCAGTGGGTCGTGAGGACCGCCGGACTCCCATCCGGTATGCCAGTATGTCGAGGCGGCGTTGTCAAACGCATTGATGGCGTGGCCATCCTCGTCATCGGTTTCTTCACTGTCCACCCTGATGAGCGTCCAGTCATCCTGAGGAATAAACTCATCATAGGCACGCCATTGCCCGGTTTCGGTATTCAGCTGCCAGGTGTCGTAATAATTGATGCTGAGCGTATTTCCGTTCTTTTGAATTGGCAGCCAAATATATTTCGAATCGACCAACTCCGGATCCTGCCAGCGATCGGATGCATAGATATAGGTTGTGGTATTGCTTCCCTCAAACGGAATCACATACGTGGGTTGTGTGTCGTACGTTGTATTGTCGCCAAAATTATGCAGCGGTGTAAACGTATCGGTCAGACTGCTGCTATAGGCATAATTCCCCTGATTGGGATTCCAGCCAGTACACCCGGATGAAATAATAAAATACTGATCGCCTTCCCTGAACATGGCCGGCGCTTCCCTGGAAACCCCTGGCCATAGTTTGTTTAACTGGCTGGCCACATCGAGATAGTCATCTGTCAACAGGTACACCATCATGTCAGCATTCTCATTCGCCGCAGATAAAAAATACGCGTTGCCATCATGATCTTTAAACAGCGTGTCATCCCGGGACATGTTGCTATTGGGCCTGAAATGTTTGTGGAGCGTGTAGTCGCCACAAACCGAATCGCTGTAAAACACCCCCGCCTCTGCAGCGGCATAACTGGCTCCCTCCCAATGAAGCCACATGATGTAGCGGTCATCTTTATCGTTGTAAATAACCTTGGGTCTCTCAATAATCCTGTCCGCCGCAGTCAAATCGGCATGCGTACTTTTTGTGATAATAGCGTTCTCAAATTTCCAGTTCACCAAATCATTGGAAGAGTAACAATTGACAGCTTTGAAATCGCCGCTGTTGTGAGATTTGTCTTCCCCCACCCAGTACCAGGTATCCCCCATGTGCAGAAATCCGCCGCCATGAGCCTCAATGCGATTTCCGTCCACGTCGTTCCAAAACCCACCGTTGCGAATGGTAACCCAGGCGTCATCGGTGTCCGCATCTGTATCACTGTCACTGTCAGTATCGGTATCGGTATCCGTATCACTGTCGCCATCAGTGTCTGTATCGGAATCAGCATCAGAATCGGAAGCGGTGTCGCTGTCCGCATCTTTATCGCTGTCACTGTCACTGTCGGAATCGGTATCCGTATCAGAATCCGCATCTGTATCGTCATCAGAATCCGTATCAGAATTCGCATCAGAATCTGCATCGCTATCGGTGTCGGAATCGGTATCACTGTCTGTATCAGTGTCGGAATCAGTGTCGGAATCAGTGTCGGAATCTGTGTCTGTATCAGTGTCGGAATCAGTGTCGGAATCCGTGTCAGTATCAGAATCCGCGTCGCCGTCTCCCGATGTATCATCGCCCTGATCGGTTGACGAATCCTGGGCATTTCCAGTGTTGTCACCGCAGCCACTCACCCCAAAAACCAACACACAAAATATCCAAACCAGCCGTATAGCCATGATGTCCTCCAGGGCCGTGCCTTTGTTGAACAGACGCACAGTCGTTATGACATCAAATTATCACGGGTCAGGACCAATGCAAAGCAGGGAAAATCAATCGACATCTGATCTACTCAAACCCAACTGCAAATGGGACACTCGGAAGGCACATGGCCGCGTGCCGGACAATAAGCGCGACCGAAATAAATGATTTGAAGATGCCGTTTATTCCAGTCCGCCTGTTTAAACAGTTTTTTCAGGTCCGCTTCGGTCTGGACAACAGATGTGCCGCGACTCAGCTTCCAGCGCGCTGCCAGCCGATGAATGTGTGTATCCACCGGAAATGCCGGCACACCGAAGCCCTGAGCCATCACCACGCTGGCGGTCTTATGCCCCACCCCAGGCAGCGCTTCCAACTGTTCAAATGATTGTGGCACCACGCCATCATGCTGATTAACAATGATATTCGACAGGCCAACCAGCGCCTTGGATTTCGAGGGCGACAGTCCACAGGGACGAATAACGTCGCGCACCGAATCCACATCCGCGTTTGCAAGGGCATATACGTCAGTATATTTTTCGAACAAAAGTGGGGTGACCTGATTGACGCGAACATCCGTGCATTGCGCCGACAGCACTGTTGCCACCAAAAGCGAAAACGGATCCATGTGATCAAGCGGGATTGGCGGATGGGGAAACAGCGCATCCAATATCTTCTCAATTTTTTGAACACGTTCCTTGCGGGTCATTCCGGTTCAATCAAAGAGATGGTGATGCAGCGACGTGATGGCATCGGTGAGTCGATCATTTTCAATGCCCACGCTCAGGTTCGTTGTTGCGCCGCTGTGGGTACTAAACAGAATGTTAATATCCTTCAGCGCAGTAAATATCCTGGCGCCGATTCCGGCAGTCTGACGTAATGCATCTCCCACCACACTGACAATGGACACATTGTGCGTTACAGTAACCGTTGCCACTTCTTCAAGCTCTTTTGCCAGCACTGCCACCACATCCCCATCATCAACAGTGACTGTAATATTCACCTCGGAGGTGGCAATATGATCGACGGAGATTTTCAGCCGATCAAACACTTCAAACACTTTTCGCAGAAATCCGCTCGCGCCAATCATACGAGTGGAATACACGTTGATGAGTGCCTGATTTTTTTTGTAGGCAATGGAGGCCGCAGTTCCGGATGCCACCCCCTCGGGGCGGGTCTTCAATATTTTTGTGCCGGGGCTGTCCTTGCGATAGGAATTGCGCACGGTAACCGGCACGCCTGCCTCAACAGCGGGCTGAATCGATGCGGGATGCAGTACACCGGACCCCAGGAACGTCAATTCCGCCGCTTCCTCGAAGGTAATTTCGCTGAGAGGACGGGCATCGGGGACAATCCGGGGATCAGCTGTTAATATCCCATCCACGTCTTTCCAAAACTCCAGCCCGGATGCAGACACGCTTTTGGCAATCACCGATGCTGTAAGATCTGATCCGCCACGGCCCAGCGTGGTGATAATCCCTTTTCCGTTACTGCCAACAAAGCCCCCAATTACAGGTACCTGACCCTTGCCACACAGCGGCACCAGTATCGACTGACACTGGGCAGCCGTCTGAGTAAAATCCGGCTTTGCTGCACCAAAATTGCTGTCTGTGGCAATTACCCGTGCGGGATCCACACTGACCGCATTAATGCCTCTGGAAGCCAGACTGGCCGCGAGAATCGGTGCACTCATGCGCTCCCCAAGCGCCTGAACCGCATCCCGACTGCGCATTGACACATCTCCAAGACGCTCCATCGCCGAAATCATATCCTTCAGCCTGTCAATTTCTGGCTCCACTTTTCCAAATGCGATTTTCTGCTGTGCCGCATCGGTAACAACTTCCTTGATAAGCTCGATATGTTTTTGCTCAATAACCTCAGCAATCGCCATGGCGCCCGGTTTATTGTCGTCGATTAGATCCAGTATTTCCACCAATCTGTCGGTGGTATCTCCGGTTGCCGACACAACGACAATCGGCTGCTCAGACACACGCGCGGAAATAATGCCTGAAACCCTATCTACCGCTTCCGCATTTTTCACTGATGTACCGCCAAATTTCATCACTAACATCATCGAACCTTCTATCTGTCAAACCCTGCAGCAATTACCGGCAGGGACACAGGCCGAATTTGCGACCTGTTTCTGTTACAGGTACTATTGTTTCTCTGAGAGATACAACAGTGTCGCTTTTAAACACAGTCACCCCCGGATTTTCAACCCTTAAGTTGAATTTTTTATGGCACCGTATCCATTTTTTGCCTGTTTTGGCACAAAGGCCTTGTTTCTGTCGTGACTCATCTGATACTAGCGCGACATGTTTATCGCATTTGATCTCGATGGAACGCTCGCAGATCCCAGCGAAGGGGTCACCAATGGCATCAATCACACACTGAAGCAATTCGGAAAGCCGGAGCGCCCACGAAAAGACCTGCTGAAATACATCGGTCCACCCACGGAATGGATTTTCGCAGACGTTCTGCAAACAGCAGACCCGCTGCAAATTGAAGCCGCACGCGCTGTTTTTACGGACTTTTACAAGATCCATGGGTACAGACAAAATATGCTTTACCCGGATAGCCTGAAAATTATTGGTGCGCTCACAAGTCAAGGCCACTATCTTGTGGTGGTCACGTCCAAATCTGACTCTGGCGCAAAAGCGGCGGCGCGGCATTTTCAATTGTACAGGTATTTCAAAAACGTTTTTGGGCGAGTCAACGACTGCAGTAAAATCGATTCGCTAAATCTCGCACTGTCCACTACAGAGATCAGACCCGCCGTGATGATTGGTGACCGAAAATATGATATTGAGGCCGGCAAAGCCTGCGGATGCATGACAATCGGCGTCACTTACGGATTTGGCGCCGAGGATGAACTCCGTCAGTCATCACCGGATTACATCACAGACACCCAGGAAGGCATTCTGAACGTCATCCAGCACATGGCGCAATCACTTTAGCGAAATACCGGCAGCCGCTTTTCTCTCCCATGACCAGTTCCAAACCTGTCACGGATTCATCTGTTGCATTTTGCAGTGTGTACACCTATACTGCAATCGTCAATTTGACTATTAGATTTGAAACCTTTTGAAAGGACTTAATTATGAAAATACCACCTCCATTTGTGCTCCCGACAATATTCATGGCCATGTCCCTGGCATTTGTTGCATGCAAAGACGATGTGTCATCCGAATTTTACGATACCGAATCAGACACTGCCCAGCGGGAAGAGGGGTCAGACGAAGAGAAAACCGACGACACTGCAACGATTGGGGATGATACCGTTGCCCAGGGCGATGACACCGACAGCAACGAAGATTCGGCAATCGTGGCTGACAGTGATACTACGCCGATCGCGCCTCCAGGAACACTGCTGATTCAGGCCGAATGCGCCATTGACGGCACATTCAGCGCCGCTTGTCTGGAATACACAGGAACAAATTCAGAGATTGTTGGCGACAACAATTGGGACGGCAAACCGTATCCATCTCTTTCAGGTGATGGACAGCTGGGCTACACGGATGGCGGTTCATGGATTGCCTTTGCCGGGATAGACCTTTCCACCTACAGCAAAGTCACCATTCACTACACCTGCGCCGAAGGTGAAACGGAAGATCTGGAAACCGGATTTTTTGTACGCCTTGATGCTCCGGACGGCGAAGATGTTGCCATAATTGAAACGGATTTCACTGATGCCGCATGGGATGTGTATGTGGATTCCACAGCCGATATTAAAACAGGTACCACCGGCGTTCATACCGTCTACTTTGTGGCCAACTACTCAGGTAAAAACAATGGCAACATTGACTGGATCAGCTTCCACAATTAAAGCTGGCCACCAACTGCAAACGAATTCTTCCATGATGGAACCACCAAACGTCCAGCATCCTCACTAACAGTTACATGCTGTAAACGGTATTGAATTGATTGCGGAGTAAAACCCACGCATGGTGAAATGGTAACGTTGCTGGAGAGGGGGGTAAACGTGGTGCCGCTAAGTGAACGTTGTTTCGGTCTTTAGAGAACCAGCCCCTCAACGAATTCAACCAGCGCGGTATCTCCGGCTTCTGCGGCTGCGCCGTCGGGCATGGCGCGAAGATACCACTTCACTTCCCAGGTCAACGAATCGCCGGCGCCGAGATTTTCAGCTGCGCCCTGTTGCTCGACCTCTTCGTATCCGGAAGCGCCATACAATTCGATTTCATCCTCGTTGGGGGCAAAATCGGATTCATCAATGTCTTCAAATGTCTTTATAAAAACCAGGTCGCCATCGGTATGCGCCAGCCAACCATCTTCACCGTCGGAGAACAACTTGGCGTCTTCGCCCAAATCGTTGTGATCGCACCAGACGATGTCATCAATTTCCTCGTTGGGATATACGGGGAAGCCTGATGCCGCAGCGTCAATGGTGCCACTGCCCATTCTGAAGAACGTTAAACCGCCAGGTGCCACACGTGTAATTTCCCACGGAGCAACCGTCGCACTCGAACCACCGGTATTCTCAACCATGTAGTTAATCACAACCGCCTTCTCAACCAAATCCACGGAGAACACTTTAGTAATCTTGAACTCGCTGCCATATGCAGGAACGTTTCCACTCTCCAGCGTAATTGTATCGTTTTCTTCGTCTGCGGTTGCATCCCAGCTGTTTTCATTCATCTCCGCATCAGGTGGCCAGGACCAGCTTTGGGGACTCAGCCAAAAAATCGAACCATATCCATTGATGTCGCCAGATGTTTTTACAATGCCGTCGCCATTCAGTTCAAAGTCAGTAATTCGGCCTCCGTCATCGGGCGTGCACGCAAACAGCCAGGTGTCTGTCCCGTCGGTAAATTCCAATACAAACTCATCATTGCCCCTATCGATATCACCCACCATCTCAGCCAAACCAGTGTCCGAATCCGTATCGCTGTCCGTATCGCTATCCGTATCGGAATCCGTGTCACTATCCGTGTCACTATCCGTGTCACTATCCGTGTCACTATCCGTGTCCGAATCAGAGTCCGTGTCGGTATCCGTGTCACTGTCACTGTCGGTATCTGAATCGGAATCCGTGTCGGAATCTGTATCACTGTCGCTGTCACTGTCAGTATCCGAATCAGTGTCAGAATCCGTGTCGCTGTCACTGTCGGTATCTGAATCAGAGTCCGTGTCAGAATCCGTGTCACTGTCACTGTCACTGTCTGTATCAGAATCACTGTCGGTGTCAGCATCACCGTCGGAACTGCCGCCCTTTTCCGAACCTGAACCACATCCCCATGCCAGAAACGCCATAAGAATGATCAAGATGCTAAAAAAATGTCTCATGATATATTTCCTTCCGCCATTCGAGTTATCATGTCCCTCAAACAGTGTACCAATATACTGTAAAAAACGATACCAAAATATCTTTTCGGATGTCCAACGGATACGGAGAACACGGTGGTGTTATTTGCTTGCCGGTTTGCTATTTTGCTCCATCCAGCGTCTAATATCCCCCGGAATCTTAAGCATGGATGAGATAGCTTTATTTACAAGTTCCTCACCAGCGATGGCAATAATCCCTGGTGGCGTTTTCACTGAGGCGACATACGCAGCCAATGTTCTGTTGCCCGCCTGAGGAAACAGTCTCCAATAACCGGTCATGGAATCAATATCATGCGGGTAATTGGAAAGCAGATGAAAATAAATTGATTTTTCTGATTCATTCACAGTGGTCTCCACGTGATAACGAACATTCGCCACAGGATGACCGATTTTCATCTTAATCAGTGTTTTATTTCCCTTTTTGGATATGGGGGTGCATACTTCGGTTCTTGGAAACATTTTCGTATACAGATGCCAGTTGGTCAGAACCTTCCATACTTCATCCACCGGAGCGTTAATCAATGCATAACCTGAGCCCCCATAGAAACCTTTTTGTCCCGAGGTTGGCAAAAACTTGACGACGGTACGACCTTTTTTCAGTTTTACCTTTTCTGCGGCTGTAAAATCCACCGCATGTGCGGGGAGCGCCGTCGAAATGCAAATCAAAGCCATTAACAGAGACACCAGAATTCGGTTATTTTTCATAGTCATTATTCGCATCGCACTGTATAGACCCCGTTTATAATCAGGTATTCTATGAATCAGTGTCATTTTCATAACAAGTATAATCACGCGGTGGCGTGTGCATACGCCGTCTGCTCGTTATCATTTTCGTCTTAACGCGGATTTGCGGTGACCATCGAGGCCTTCCAGCTCAGCAAGTCGCGCCGCATCCTCAACCAGCGTCTGTGCAGCGTCCCTGTTGGTTATTTCGATCCACGTTCGAATGCGCAGAAAATCAAACACTGACAAACCACCTGTATACCGGGATGTTCCGCCGGTTGGCAGTGTATGATTTGGCCCCGCACCATAGTCACCGAACACTTCCGCAGTCTGCTCGCCAATAAATAATCCCCCATAATTTGTGCATTTTTTCGCATCCTCTGCAGCGTCTTTTGTCAGCACCTCGAGATGCTCCGGTCCCAACTGATTGCAGATGCCAATTCCTTCCTGTATTGACTCAACCAGGACCGCATAGCCATTTTCCAGGGACGCCGACGCTGTCTCAGATGTCGCCAATTCCGCCAGCTGGATTTCAAGCTCAGCGTTCACTGCGTCGATTAGCGCATCACTGGTGGTCACCAAAACCGGAACCGCAACCACGTCGTGTTCCGCCTGTGCCAGCAAATCCGCTGCAACGGTCTTCGGATTCGCAGTATCATCCGCTAAAACGGTCAGTTCCGACGGCCCGGCGAGCATATCAATCGCCACATGCCCGGAGACTACTTTTTTTGCCGCTGTGACATATTTATTTCCTGGACCAACAATGATATCGCATGCAGGTATTTTTCCGGCACCATATGCAAACGCTGCCACAGCCTGAGCGCCCCCAACTGCAGCAAATCCGTCAGAACCAGCATAGTAGGCTGCCGCCAATGTGACAGGGGTCGGTTTCGGCGACGTGACCCATACCTCTTTAACACCTGCAACCCTGGCGGTCACCGCAGTCATCAGTACAGAAGAGGGCAATGGAAATCGTCCGCCTGGCGCATAGCAACACGCCCGCTCCACCGGGGCAATCCGGTGTCCCGCTTTCCCTCCCGGAACAGGCACCGCCATCTCGTGAATTGAGTTCATCTGCGCACGTGCGAATGACTCAATCCGCGCAGCAGTCCGCTTCAACAATTCAGCATCCGCTCTGGGAATGCTTTTCGCCGCCTCTTTCAACTGCTCCTTTGGGATGACCAGCGGCGCGCCTTTTTCAATATCTCCAAACTTGACTGAGTACTCGTACAGTGCATCCTCACCCCGCTTGCAAATATCGTTAATGATTCCGCGAACCGTATTTTCCGCCTCAGCATCCACTGGCGCAACGGTCCGTGAACCAATATTTTCTTTATCTACTTTCTGCAACAGCACCTTGCTCTCCTGTTATGGCTGAAAGGTTACTCACATCGGGCGCCATGCTACCGAAAAACGGACCGGCGCAAAACCAATAATGTTTTCATCGTGCATTTTTACACGCGGCACAACCATATTTTCTGAATAAGCGTCAAAACTTACGACATCCTGAGGTGCACCGGAAGTTTCGAACAGATATTGTGCTGCTGTTTGAATTTCCCATTAGGAAGCACGGGGGGATGCTATAACACCCCTTTAGTGCTGGGAATAACGGTGCTGTCCGAGCGAAGTGAGACGGCTGTTCGCAGCGCCAATGCGAGCCCCTTAAACGCTGCTTCTGCCTTATGATGACTGTTTTTTCCACGCAACACATCCACGTGCAGCGTAATCCGGGCAGACATGGCAAAGGATTCGAACACATGGGCAATATTTTCGGTCTTCAGGTTTCCAATCATCCCATCATCAAGGGTCAGTGAAATATGAGCAAAAGGGCGTCCGGACAGATCTACGACCACCCGTGCCAGCGCTTCATCAAGGGGAGCATATGCGTGCCCAAAACGAACGATGCCCTTTTTGTCGCCCAGTGCTTTATCAAATGCCTGTCCGAGTGCAATCGCACAGTCTTCCGCTGTGTGATGATCATCGACTTCCAAATCCCCCTTGCATCGCAAAGTCAGATTCACATTTGCATGTTTGGCCAAACTGCAGAACATATGGTCGAGGAATCCAATACCGGTATCCACATCGGCGATGCCATTCCCATCGAGATCCAAATCGAGAGATATATCTGTTTCCTGGGTTGTTCTTTTTATGCTGAATTTGCGTTGATTCATGGTATCTCCGGCAAAGGCTGACGTTCCCGAACTGAGATGTTCCCGAACTGATTTGAGACAACAATGACCACAGTTGACATGCCTTGTCAAAATAATGGCCATCGTTCGTAGAATTGTGTAGATCGATAAAAAATGAACGATACAGCACACCATACTCCCCGAACGTCGGCAGCCGGCAATACTGCGCAGACGGTTCGACAGGTATCCATCATTGGACTTGTGTTGAACCTGTTTTTATCGGGCCTTAAAATCCTTGCTGGTCTTATTGGCGCAAGTCAGGCCGTGGTGGCAGATGGATTTCACAGCCTTTCAGATTGCATCACAGACATCATCGTAATCATTGGCGTCAAATACTGGTCAATGCCGCCCGACGAAAATCATCCATATGGCCATCAACGCATTGAGACCATCGTATCCATCGTGGTTGGCCTCGCGCTGGCTGCCACAGCCGTCTCTCTTGGGTATAAGGCGGCCGTAAGCATCTCACAGACACCGGCTTCCCAGCCAGGCGTTATTGCGCTTGTCGCGGCACTGTTTTCAATTGGTTTCAAAGAAGCGCTGTACCAATACACGGTTCGCGTGGGAAAAAAGATCCGTTCCAGCGCCCTCGAGGCGAACGCGTGGCATCATCGCTCCGACGCTTTCAGCTCAATTCCTGTTGCCATCGCGGTTGTCGCTATCTGGATTTTTCCCCAGTTCAGATTCATCGACAGCATCGCCGCCATCCTTGTGTCACTTTTCATCCTTCATACCGCGTGGAAAATCGTCCGACCCAATATAGCACAACTGACAGATGAAGCTGCCGCAGCACAAATCATCGCTCAAATAGAAAGCGTGTCGCGTCAGGTCCCCGGTGTTGAGGATATTCATGCCATTCGCACCAGAAATGCCGGCGCCGATGTATTCGTAGACCTGCATGTGCTGGTGAAAAAACACCTGACCATCGACGAAGGACACAATATTGCCCGCAATGTCAAACGCTCACTCATCGCAGCCAACGATTGTATTCGGGACGTTCTTGTTCACATTGAGCCGCATTGAAAATATAAATCGCAAAAAACGTTCAACATGACGTTAGTTTCACTACTAAAATAATATTCTCAAGTTATAATCGCCGCCATGCAAATACGTTGTGAAAAATGCAAGACCGAATATTCCCTGGATGAAAAATTGCTGGCCCCAAAAGGGTCTCCAGTACGCTGCACCCAATGTGGCAATGTATTCAAGGCATTTCCACCGGCCAGCAAACCGCCTGCAGGGAGCCTGCCTCCCACAGATCCGGCTGTGCCATGGGTACTTTATCGCAAATCCGGCGAAACCCGAAAATTTCTGGATACCAAAAAACTTCAGAATTTCATTGCCGACGGAAAAGCGTCAGGGATGGACCTGGTCTCACGATTCGGTGGTCCATGGAAAAACATTGCTGTTACCACTGAACTTAAAGGCTTTCTACCGGTTTCACGAAGTGCAGCAGCCCGCCCCAGAGGTCAGGGCATGCTTGGCCAGCCACAGACTGCCGATACGCGACAGCCAACGTACAGAGGAAATGTCCCTCGACAGTCCACATCCGCTGTGCCTGGAAAGCCTGATGACGCATCATCCAAAAAGTCAGTCAGTATCCGTTCTGTTCCGTCTCAACGTACAACACAGCCTCCTCCCGCCAATAAACCAGCGGTCACAACTGCTCAGAAAACCCTTATCGGAACGCCATCGCAGATACCGAAAAAGCCCGGAAACATAACGGATATTGCTGACAACTCCGATGTGTCACCCCACGATGAAGTCACTCGGGTTGCCCCAAATCCTTTTTTCTATTTCAACGAGAAAAATAAAGAAAAAGAGGTCGATACCGCTCAAATAAAAGCGTCTCAGAATCCAAACCGGGTTACCGCATCCACTGCCCGGGTATTTGATGATCCCCTCGATAACGACGTCACGCAAAAAACACCAACCACAAAGAAGCGTGAGCTTGAAAAAAAAGCGACTCCACCCTCGGCCGAAAATGCTGATTTTCAGAAAACCCAAAAAAATCCGATACTCGAAAGCAAGCGCACAGAAAATATCACAACTTCGAAAACGATAGCGGCATCACCTGCGCCCCCCGCGGCGCCAGAAAAAAGCATCGCCGCCAGCACAATCACCACAGGTGCTTCAGTGACGGCGGACACAGTGCTGAAGGGTGATACCCCATCCGTACCGGCTTCGGCGTCGACGGCCCCGTCGGCAGCCACTCTGCCCAAACAGAAAACATCCACTGCTCCATTGGAGGTGTCCCCCGCACTGAAGGAGCAACCGCCAGTCACCCATCCAGTAACAGCGTCAACAGCGCCCTCAACAGGCGCAGCAGAGACATCATCAAAGGCTGCGCCAGTAAGAAAGGCTGCGCCAGTAAGCAACGAGGCGGAACTTGATTTTTCAGATGTTCCGATGACCGTCGAAGAAGAATGGTCTGCGGGAACCGAAAATATCAGCCATGATGAACCTGGCTGGACGCAGTCTTCATCCACCATTTCTTCGATGTCGGATGCAGAAACAGGCTATAAATCCAAGAAAAAGGGTCGCGGAGTGGTTACAGCACTGATATCGCTGCTACTCATCCTGGGCATCGGTGCAGGCTACCTGTGGTTTTTCCAGAAGGAACTGTTAATGAGCCATTTTGGCGAAGTACAGGATTCCAAAAAGGAAGAACGGCAAAAGACTTTGCTCATCGAAGCGCGGGAACTGGTCCTGCTTGATACGCCATCGGATTTTGAACAGGCCGAAAAAAAATACCTACAGGTACTAACGATAGACAACAAAAACCTGGAAGGTCTGGCCGGGCTGGCCCAGACATATATCATTTGGGCTCAGCAACTTCAGGACGAACTGCTTGATGCAACACTGGATCTCAGCGCTGCCAATAACAGTGACGCCAATAATGCTGTTGAGCCAGTGACGCAGGAAGCTCTGGAACCGCTTAAAAAGAATTTCGAGGCGCGACTTGCAGACGGCCGTCGTCGGATAACCCAGGCACTGAACATCGAGTCTTCCCATGCCCTGTCCAATCTGGTTGCCGCAGAAGCGGAACTGCTGGATGGCAATTCCGAAGCCGCAAAAAAATATCTGGCCATGGGACGTTCACCACACACTATACAGAACTCAAGCCTGGTCAATGCAAAGATTGGCATCGCTGAACAGCAGAACAACGTTGAGATTATTGGTATGTTAAAATCCATTGTGGCAGCTGAACCCAGATTGCGTGTACTGAACCGTCTGGCGCGCGTTCAGTTATTTGCCGGCCAAAAAGATGAGGCGCAGCAATCCATCGACAAAATTCTCAGTCTCAACAGTCGTCACACCGCCGCTCTTCGACTGAAACAGAGAATCGAGTCGGATAAAACAGTCGCGCTCATCCCAGCGCCCATTGCGCCAACTGCCGATGAAGACATTGCACAACGGCACGAGAAAGTCGATTCAAATTTACCAGGCTCATCATCCAGCGACGCTGCAGAGGGGAAAAAGGACAACGCCCCACCACAACAAAGCCCAGCGACAATGTCTGCGCATCAGCTCTTACGCAAGGCATCGGCTGCCCAGCAGGCTGGTCGATCAAATGAAGCGGTATCGCTGTTCAGTCTGGTGCTCGAGAAGGATCCGGAAAATATCGAAGCGCTCAACGGATTGGGATATGCATATCTTGACCTTGGTTCACGGGGCCAGGCTATCGCAAAATTCAAGCGCGCGCTGACAGTCAACCCCGGATTCGGTCCTTCTCAAATTGGCATGGCACAAACGTATAAAGGGATGGGACAGAATGCCGAGGCATTGAAATGGTACGAAAAATACATTGCCACTAATCCTTCCGGGCGCCATGCAGGAATCGCACAGAGAAATATTGATGACCTGAAACCTCTTGCCACAGCGGCATCAAATCTGTCGAACAGCTCAGCTGGACAGACTGATACCGGAACGCCTTCAGCGGCACCTATTGCAACCACGCCTGATGAGACATCGCCCGATGAACGTGCGACGTCTGCTGAGCCCGCTCAGCCATCAGAACGAACCGAATCGTCCCAGCCATCCGAAAAAGCGACGCCATCACCTGCACCGGTGGAAAACCCCGGCTCGGAGGACAATGCAGCGTCCGACATGTCCGAAGTGACTGAGTGATTTTGTACAGAATGGAGACAGTTTCAATGCGAAGATTTTCACGTCGCACCAGTACGCTGCTGATGGCCGCAGCAATAACTGCATTTGTGGGGCTCATGGCCGTCAGTTGCGATTTCGACTCAATCGGAAAAAAAGACGCGGCTTCACCAGAAGGCGGGCCCATTGCCGTGCTTTTTCATCTGGATGGCGCCATGCCGGATTTCAGCAATGACAGTGCTGTTTTTTCTGAACCAGGCATGTCCCGAGACAAGTTTGCACGGCTCATGAAAAAGGCCAAAAGTGATATTTTGGTTCAGGAAATCATTGTTCATTTTTCTGCCTTTCAATCGGGATTCGCCCGTCTGAATGAATTGGGCGCAATTATTGCTGAAGCAGCTCAAGAGAAACCGGTCACCTGTGTGTTGGAATCTGCCGACAACAAATCCTACTGGATGGCCGCCGCCAGCTGTCCCAAAATCATTTTAGCGCCTGCCGGCGGGATTGACATCGTGGGATTAGCCATGGAAGGGGTATATGTTAAAGAGCTTCTCGACAAAATTGGTGTGACTGCGGATATGCTCTCAGTTGGCAAATATAAAAGCGCTGCAGAGAACGTCACTCGTAACGACATGTCCGCTGACGCCAGAGAAGCAACAGAATCACTGCTCAAGGACATCAACGGCCGGTTTATTTCAACAATTGCCCGGGGACGAAAAATAGAGAAGAGTAAAGTTCAAAAAATAATCGACAACGCGCCCTACACCGCACAGCAATCCCAAAAGTTGCATCTGGTTGACGATGTCAAATCAATTGCCACCGTAGTGAACGAGCTTTCGGAAAAGTATAAAGGCGGCGTCAAGAGCGATTATGGGAAAAGGCCGCCCAGGGAAATGGACTTCTCTGATTTAATGAAACTGTTCAGTGGCAGTGAGGCGAAAAAGGCTGACGACTCATCAAAAATTGCCATCATCCCTGCGATTGGCCCAATTAACAGCGGGAAGAATACGGGGAACATACTGGCGGCAAACCAGGCCGTATATGACATCGAGCTTATCGATAATCTCCTCGACGCTGCTCGGGACGAATCCGTTAAAGCGGTCGTTCTTAGAATTGACAGTCCCGGCGGCAGTGCCCTGGCATCTGACAACATTTGGGAAGCGATACGAATAGTCAGCAGTAAAAAACCGGTGGTCGCATCAATGGGTGACGTGGCGGCATCGGGCGGGTACTACATTGCATCCGCAACGGATTATATCATTGCCGACAGCAATACCATCACCGGCTCGATTGGTGTGGTAGGCGGAAAAATGGTGTTGGGTGATGGACTGCGGCAGTTGGGTGTTCACAGCGACAGCGTACGTCTTGGGCAGAACGCCGGCTTGTACAGCCCGTTCTCGGTTTTTTCTGACGAAGAGCGCAAAGTGATTCAGTCATCAATGGAGAGTATCTATGAACTTTTCCTGTCGCGGGTATCTGTAGGACGCGACATCAAGGTGGATGACGTTCGCACGATTGCACAGGGAAGAATCTGGACAGGCGCTCAAGCAAAGAAACACCGACTGG
>JAFGWT010000036.1 GCA_016937015.1 Deltaproteobacteria bacterium
ACGACCGGAGGGGTCGTAAATCCGGAGGGTGGCGCGCCCGGGGTCGGTGGCTGTGGTGGCAATGAGTCTGGCCGGTTCATCGGTAATCAATCGACGGGGGGATTGAAAAATGCGACGTTCGACGGTGTCTTCGCAGTTTTCGGCAGCGGGCAAAACCGGGGATTCGGCTGCCCGATGGGTGACAATGGATTGCAGTGCGTCTCCCGGATTGGCGCCAAAGACCACTATCCGGGTGGCGCGTTCGAGAAATGACCGGCGGGAGCTGCCCAGTCCACAGGAGAGGTCCGTGACCACCACCTTCTTGACTCTAAATACGGTTTCGGCACCGGAAGCGCCATTGCACGGTTTGGCGTACTCTCCCAGCGCATGGATGGCCATGGGGACGCCCGCTTCGGTTTCGCCCAGGTAAAACATGATGTGGCCCGGAAAATAGATGGCCACGATGCCGCGCTGGCTGGCCAGGTTTAAGTATTTGAGCTTTTGCGCCGGGTCCCTGATTTGGCCGACATCGATGGAAAATGCCCCGGCCATGGATTGATGTTTGCTGTTGCGGGGCATGGCCAGCTGAAAGGTTGAGAGAACATTCATTACAAAGCGGGAGCAGTCCAGACCGTTCTCGGAGCCGCCGTATCCGTAGTCCGCGCCAAGATATTGAAATGCGGTCTGATAAAAGGCGCGGCGTGTCAGCGGTCTGGCGGTTAATACGGCGCCTTTTGGAATGGGGGCGCTGCAAAAACCACTGGCATGGGCGAGCAGCAGGGAATCGCTTGACCGGAGGGGGACGATGGTTCGCGCCAAAATGGGCACCGTTTCATTTTCGCAGGCGACGGTGATGGCATCCGGGATAAAGGCCATCTGTCCATTCATGTACGTTTGACGGTGGTTTGTCGGCACATCCGGCGAATGGGGGCTGTCTGGCGGAATAAATCCAAACGCGTATCGGGTGCGCACAAACAGCATGCCATTGCGCCATTGGCCCAGCACTTCGAACGGCTCCTGATTCTGAATGGTGCTGCAGGCATTTTTATCGAACGCCCGGTCGGTGTCAGCCGTGAAGAGGGCGCCATTGTAGGGTGCACAGCGCATGAGAATGGGCTGTATTGCGGTGAACCAGAGTGACGGCTGGGGGGCTCTGCGAAGCTGGCCGGATTCCCGCGAAATGTATCTGATGTCGGGGGGCGGCAGCGGACTGCCAGTGTCAGTCACATAGGTATTGCTTTTTACCGCCTCCACCATTGCGCTCAGTCGCTGCTTTAGCTCGGCTTCGAGCACTGTTTGCGGCATGGGAGTAAGCAGATCCCATTGACTGACCGGTGGTTGACCACTGTGTCCCACCGCGCGATTGTGCGCACGGATATCTTCTGTGGTCAACAGGGGCGTATCGAGCGCCTCACTGGACCATCGGTTTTGCCAGTATGCCGCTGTGTTGTGTGGAGCGCGCACATTGGGAAATGCGCCTCTGTGCACGGCGGTTTCAGGGCAGGATGCATCCGGCGGGGCGGTGGTGTTTTTTTTGGAAACTGCTGAGTCGGAAGATGAGGCCGATTCGGACGCGGAGAGCGGCGTGGCGGATTTTTTTGAAGATTCGCCGCAGCCGAAAGTGAATGGCGACAGGCAGATGATGGCGACCGCGAGGGCGGCGCTGCGGGGCCATGACCGATTGCGAATCACGGTGCGCAATCGGGTGGGGGAATGAACAGCATATTCAGTGCCAGCTTTGACTGTATCAATGCGCTCCGGCACGGGTGTGTGTGGGGCCAGGGCGATTGATCTCGGCTGTGGTGGTAATTTATTCATCCTGAATTGGTATCCTGCAATGGTATCCTGCACTGACATCGGAAATTGGTTGCTTTCTGCTTACCTGCAAATCGCTGTAAGTACAAGGCACAGAAATGCCATATTTCTTCCGTGAAGTTGCAATCTGTTGGGAATGAAGGGGGGATTTCCCTTTTTTTGAAGAAAAAGGTCCATTACTTTCAACACGATAAATCAAGATTCCGTCAACGGAATATGGTATGGTATTGGAGATGTGACAGCATCTGGAAAGAAAGGATTTTCAATGAAATTTTTCATAGCATTTCTGATGGGTATTCTGCTCAGTGCGCTTCTGGGAGCAGGCTGCACCAACAGCGACGATTCAGCCGACGGTTCTGACGGAAACAGTGACAGCGACAGTGACGGAGATAGCGACAGTGACAGCGATGGTGACAGCGACAGCGATAGCGACAGTGACAGCGATTCGGACAGCGACAGCGACAGTGACAGTGACAGCGACAACGATGGCACGCTGACTGGCATCATTCGGGATTTTTCAGATGAGCACCCGGATTTTGAATATCAAATCGGGGTCGATCCGGGAATCGTGACTGATGAGCTTGGCGCAGATGGCAAGCCCGTGTATGCCGGCGATGACAGCGGTACGCCAACCACCCATGGCCCGGATGAATTCAATCAGTGGTACAACAATGTGGCGGCAGTGAATGAAGCCATGGCGTATAAGATTCAGTTTGTGTGGGATGATACCACCGGACAGTTTGTGTTTGACGACCAGGAATTTTTTCCCATTGATGACATGCTGATGGGAAATGAGGGCCGGGAGCACAACTATCATTTTACCTACGAACTGCATACGGAGTTTACCTATAACGGCGGTGAGGTATTTACCTTCATTGGGGACGATGATCTCTGGGTGTATATTAACGGGCGGCTGGCCATCGATTTAGGGGGCGTGCACGAGGCGCTCACAGGGACGGTGGACCTCGATGAACAGGCCGAATATCTGGGGATTGAACCGGGCGAAAAATATCGACTGGATTTCTTCTTTGCAGAGCGACGGACAATTTATTCGCATTTTCGAATTGAAACCACCATTGAAGACCTGACCCCTATCCTCATCGAGTAGCGCGCCCCAAAACCGAGAGTAGCGCGCCGCAAAACCGACCAAAATTTGAAATCAGCGCAGGTGATGTAGTATATTGCCTCACATGAGGTCTCGCCTGTGGACATTTTTGATTGTTGGCCGGGTTGTCAGCCTGTTGATGGGATGTGGCGCTTCTTTGCCTGCAAATACTCATGGCACGTCGGCAGCGGGGCATTCCCGGATGCACCGCGGGGACAAAGGGGGCAGCGTGCATGTCGGGCGGTCAGCGGATACAGACGGTCTTAAAGGAAAGGGGTCGGGCACGGAGCGTGTTTCAAGGGATGTGACGGCCCGGAAGATGGAGAGCTGGAATGTGACCGCGGAAAAGGTTCAGGCCGTGTCCAGTCTGGTGGAAAAGGCCGCCCGGGACAACAGCCTGCCGGCCAGTCTGATATATGGGATTATATGGGTGGAATCGCGGTTTAATCCGCAGGCGGTATCGCCGGTGGGGGCGCAGGGGCTGATGCAGCTGATGCCCAAAACAGCCGCCTATCTGGCCGAGTGCATGGACTGGCAGGGACGGGTGGACTCGTTTGATCCGGAATTTAACATTGCCGCGGGGAGTTACTACATCGCCCGTCTCATCAGGCAGTTTGATGGGGATGTGGATTTGGCGTTGGCGGCGTATAATGCCGGCGCCGGCAACATCCGTAAATGGATGAACAATACGGGACTTCCCAAAGTGTCGATTGAGTATTACAGCATGGTGCAGACCGCCCAAAAATACTTTCCCACCGATGTGTCCGACAGCGCGGAATCGGAGATGGCGCAGCTTCCGAATAACGATGATTTGGACAAACTGGGCCTTGCCATTCTGATTGCGGGCCTCTCCAACAGAGATTTTGGTCTGGAAAGACCGGATGATTCCAACCCGTTTGGCGAAATGTAATACACATATCAGTGAGGTAAATTGGGATTGTGCAAAATCTTAATAGTGGTTAGATGGACACAGCTATTTCGTATGTATACAAGGGAGAACGCAATGCGTGTATTTCGGCTTTTGCTTTTAACTGTCATTGTTTCCGGACTGGGTAGCGTTTATGGAAGCGCCGCCTTTGCACAGCAAATGTACAATGCACCGACACAGGGAATTCAGTTGCCCTCACCGTCGGTTACGGAAGTGGACGATGCCACTGCCATTTCAACGAATCCGGCCAATATTGGGTTTCTGGACTCCTGGAGTTTTGTTTATGCGGCTGCATCGATGGGGGATTATTCCCACATGGCGGGGCAGGGGCATGGATTTTATTTTGCATTTCCCGCGGGCCCATTTGGATTTGGTATCGCGACCGAGTTGCTTCTGCCCCACGACTATATTCAGGATTGGCAGGGACTCGACAAGCGGGGGCGTCTTTCTCTGTCCATGTCGCTGAATCCATCAAAGGGACTGGGGTTGGGTGTCGCCTACCGAAAATCCATGCGATACGATTTGGGTAAGGATTTTCGCAGTGTTGATTTAAGTCTGGCTGTCCGGCCTATCAATCATCTGAGCGTGGCATTTACGTTCACTGATACCAACACACCACAGGTGACATATGGGCCATTGCTTTACCGGGACATCCCCATGCCGTCACGCAGTGAAGATGCACCCAGACAGTTTGTTTCCGCTTTGACCCTTCGTCCGTTCGGCGATGACCGGGTGGCGGTGGGTGCAGAACTGCACTATATGCATGGCAACCGGAAAGTGTACGACCTCGTTAATGCGCGTTACTTCTCTGATACGTTTAATCGCACTGATTTGCACGCCATCGCTTCGGTGATGCTGACTGATGGGGTGTCGCTGCGCGGGCGCTTTGTGGCAGAGGGTATTCATACCAGCGAAATTGACAATGCCTATTACATGGATGCGTCTCTATCCATTGATTCCGACCGGTTTCCCTTTGGTTTTGTGGCATCGCCATATTACAGACTGCATCCGGAATCCCATGATGGCTTTGAAGGTCTGAGCATGGCGGTTCGGTTCTCCGGTGATGTGCCCTCGTCCATCCCGCTGATTCTGGCGCCCGCCTATATCGTGCCGCTGAATCTCGATGAGGCCCTCGATACCCATGGCATGGCGAAGCTGATGGCACGTCTGGAACGGGTGCGACTCGACAAAAGCGTGGATATGCTTCTGTTAAAACCCAGCGCAGGGGGCCTCACTCTGACCCAGGCGATGTCGGTCAGGGATGAGGTGCTGGCCATAAACGAGACCGGGAAAAAAACCCTTTGCTACATTGAAGACGCGGATGCGTCGGCCTATCTGAGTTGCAGCGCTGCCAGCGAGATTTGGGTAAATCCGGCAGGTGGCATTCGGCTGTCCGGTTTGTCAACAACGGCTGTTTACTTTAAGAACCTGCTCGACAAAATTGGAGTGAAAGCCGACATCGTTCGCATAGGTCAATATAAAAGCGCCCCTGAGATGTTCACTGAAACCGGCCCCACCGAACCATCGGACGAGGCGTTCAATCGCTACATGGATTCCATTTATGGCAAAATGGTTCGTGCATTGCAGTCGGATCGGTCCTTTGACAGTTACGAGGCGGCACGGAAAGCCATCGAAGCCGGACCTTTCCTTTCGTCTGAGGCCATGGCGTACAAAATGGCCGATAGAATGGTGGCCGCCGATGAGCTGGAATCAGAATTTGAAAAACTGTTTGGCACACCGATTTACATTGCGGATGAATATGGCAAAAAACCATTGCGGTCCCGCACATATCTTGATTCTCCGGCGGTGGCGGTGCTCCATATTGAAGGGGACATCGTTGACGGCGAAAGCGTGAACATGCCATTGTTTGGGGTGCATACTGCCGGGGCGAAAACCCT
>JAFGWT010000318.1 GCA_016937015.1 Deltaproteobacteria bacterium
ATTGAAAGAGGCGTTCAGTTTTTCGATGAAAAAAAAGCCGGTCATTCTCAAACTGACCGGCGAACTGGGGTTGGGTAAATCGTACCTGCTGCGTCAGTTCGTTCAGGTGGTGGCCAGCCTGGACGCACAGGTGGTTCGGGCGGAGTGTCTGTTTGCCGAGAGGGATACGCCCATTGCCGCTGCGGTGGCGGTTGTCGACGCTCTGCTGGAGTTGGAAGACAACACCGCGCTTGAGGACATTCATGCCGCATTGACCGGACTGTTGGGGGGCGCGCCCAACTATCTGAAACGGCAAAAGCGATTTTTTGGTGAATTGCTGCTGTCTCCCCAGACCGTATGGGACTCCCACAGCAGCAATCGACGGGAGCTGATTCGAAAAACCGCATTTGGACTAGGGGTACTGTTGGCGCAGCGTGCCACCCAAAAAGGGCTGGTGCTGATTGTCGACAACGCACAGTGGCTCGACGGCCCCAGTGTGGACGTATTGTCGGAGCTGTCGCAGAATATTCTCGCTGTGCCTGTGTTTGTGGTGCTGGCCGGTCAGCCCAACACGCTGGAGTATCGCCGCATCGACAATCTGATGATGATGACCCTGTCCGAACTGAGCAATGAATTCATGACGCAACTCATTGTTTCCAAAATCGGCGACAGCAACGATGTGCTTGAGATTTCAGCCCAGATTCTTGAACGGGCCCATGGCAATCCGTTTTTCGCCACAGAAATAATCGACTCCCTCATACAGCGCGGCATTATCAAACAGCTGGGCGTCTCCAAAAGCGGCACCCCCATGTTCGTTCAGACCCGGCCTGGCGTGATTCACCTGCCCACCACCGTAAAAGGCATTGCGGATTCCAGAATCAACTCTCTGTCATCAGAGACGCGCACCACACTGCGAACCGCATCGGTCATTGGCGCCGAATTCACAGCGGATGAACTGGCGCAGCTAAGTGGTCAGGATGTAAGCCTGCCGCTTAAGGAACTGCTGGAAAAAGGGTTTTTAACGTCCAAAAGAGACGCGGCCAACAGGGAACAGTACAACTTTACCCGCAGTATTGAACGCGAGGCGGCGTATGACGGCCTTTCACAGGCAGACAGGCGGCAGCTGCATCAGAAAATGGCCCGTCGACTAATGCGGGAGGTGGATGCCGGGCAATCAATTCCGCCTGTGCGAATCGCATGGCATCTTGACAAAAGTGGACAGTCTGCGCTGGCAGCCCAGTACTATCTCCAGGCGGGTGAAAATGCCATGAATGTGTATTCCAGTCGCCGGGCATTGCGCCTGTTCGACAGGGCACTGGCACTGATTCCCCTTGGCGAGCGGGAGCGCTACAACGTACTGGTGCGCAAGGAGCGGGTGATTCGCGATATTGGTCTTCACGAAATACATTTGGCCACCATTCGCGAAATGGAGGATTTGGGAAATCGCTTCGAAGATGTGCTGATGCGCGCCACCGCCGCGTACCGCCATGCCCAGTACGAGTTCGCCGAAGGAAATTTTAAAAGCTCGGCTCACAAACTCAGTGAGGCCATCCGCCTGGCTGAGAAAACAGACGACATTGTGCTGAAGGTGGATATTTTTCGATTGCTGGCCTACCTGGCCATCGAAGAAGGCGCGCTGGATACAGCGATGGATTGCTGCAACTGGGCGTTCAGCTTTATCAACGATTCAGCAGACGGATATTTTCTTAAGGCGCGCATCCTGGGGCTCAAGGGGCTGGTGCTGATGGAAATGGGACGCATCAATGAGGCGGCCTGGCCACTGGTTAACTCGATGATCAGCTTTCGTAAACTGGATGACAAGCGAAACGAATCGGTTCAGCTGGCCAACCTTGCGTTACTGGCCCAGGCCAGGGGGTACCTGATTGAGTCGCTGGGCTTTTTTGAGCATGCCCTCGAACTGGACCGCGAAATCCGCGACGTGAGTCAGCGGGGGCGAAAGTCAGTGGGATGCGCCAACATACGGGTGGAGCTGGGGCAATTTGAAAAAGGCGAAGAGCTGCTCGAAGAGGCGCTGCGGATTTGTCGCCAAAATGCTGAGCCATTGGGCGAATTGGAAGCCAAGCTGGGGTTGGCTGAGCTGATGACACAAAAAGGCGAGCCACAGGCTGCCCGGGATTTGTTGCTCGAGGTTCAGGGGGTTCGCTTTCTTTACGACAGTGCCATTGCGCGGGTGCGGCACAACCGCATGCTTTGCGAAGCCTGCATTGAAAGCGGCGATACCGAAATGGCGGTGAATGCGGGCCTGAATATGTTCGAAGTGGCCATGGAATCCGGTATGCGGGCTGAGGTGGTTCACGGCGTGGCATTCTACAGCCTGGCCCTTGCCATGCATGGGGATGTGGAAAAATCGGAGGAAATCGCCAGCGCATTCCCCAATCTGGCAAAGGAAACCGGACTGGTGCGTCACGGCGAAAAAGCATGGTGGCTCTACGCTAGAACATTGATGGAGCTTGGCAAGCCCAACGCCGCAGGCGCCGCCCTGGAGAAGGCGCGCGAAGAGGTAATGCGTAAAATCAGTTATTTCGACAACCAAAAACACGTAACGCAGTATCGCCGGCACCCGCTTATCCGCAGCATCCTCCAGAAAAAACTGCCTTAGAAGGGCGTTTCGTTTTTTTAGCAGCCCCACTCGGCCAGCATGGCGCTGTCCGGCGGCGGACAGAATCCCCATCGTTCTGTCTGGGCGTCGCAGTATGCGGTGGATGGGGGATTCGGCGGTACCTGACACGCGGTGTCACTGTTGCGGCCGCAGTATGCGCTGGACTGCAGATTCCAGTCTGACCTGAAGTCCTGCACGCTGATATGATATTCATCGGTCAGGCTGGCAGCGGGATTGTCACAAATCAGGTACGCCACTCCCACTTCGATATATGTTTTGTTTAGCACATTGCCTCGGTGTCCCGAGCATGTCGGTTCGTTCATATAGGCGTACTGGGCGGCGCCGACGTCGTAATTAAGGGCAATGTTTTCACCCAGCCCATACGACAGTCCAGCATTTTCCGCGCGCTCAGTCGGTCCATCACCGGTTACCGGGTTGTAGTGATCAAAGAAATTGTTTTCGCACATATCCGTGGCGTGACCAATCGCCACTTCCCAAATGTCTTCACTCCATGCCAGTGGCGCCGCATTCCCGGATTCCTCGGCGTATTCAGCGCGATCCATATTGATGTAGGTAAACATCAGGCAGGCTTCCCTTCGAAAGGGGTCATCTGCAGCATTGGCGCCGTTCATGCAGTCATAGTCGAGTGGCAATTCACACTGTCCATCGCCGTCTGCGTCCCAGCCGTCATTATCCACATCCTTTTGACCCAACACGGAACAGTCATCACACCCATCATTGTCACTATCCCCGCAGATGCGCACATCGTCATCGTCAGGATCTGCCGCGGCCCCAACCCCATCACCGTCCTGGTCGCCATCGCCATCTGAATCGGTGTCCGTGTCGCTGTCGGTGTCCGTGTCGCTGTCGGTGTCCGTGTCGCTGTCGGTATCCGTGTCGCTGTCGGTATCCGTATCGGCATCCGTATCCGTGTCTGAATCCGTGTCGGTGTCCGTGTCCGCGTCCGTGTCGGCATCAGTGACGACGCCACTGATATCACAGCAAATGGGTGTTTCCGCCGGGCAGATGTAATCCGCCAGATACGTGCCATTCTGTTGCCTGCACTGACCCTGGGCGACACATGTGGCAGGGCAATTCGTGTCTGAATCTGAATCCGTATCCGCGTCCGAATCCGTGTCTGAATCCGTGTCTGAATCCGTGTCTGAATCCGTGTCTGAATCCGTGTCTGAATCCGTGTCTGAATCCGAATCCGAATCGGTATCGGCATCAGTATCCGAATCGGTATCGGCATCGGCATCGCTATCCGTGAATGCACTGGCGTCAGTTTCATCAGTGCCATTGGATTCATCGCTGCCGCTGTTCTCGACGCAACCGGTCAGTATCAACAATAAAATGATTGCAAAGGAATTGCGGTGTTTCATGGGAAGCCTCCTTTTTTTTCATCAGCGGCTGATGGTTTCGTCGTTGTAACACAGTTCATAGAGGTTTATACAGAGCTTAGAAGGGGAAAACGTCTCTCGAAGAATATTGCCAAATTTGCAGTGAGTCCTTACAGAAAGAGATTATGACTGAAAATCACACAGAATCGAAAACCGTTCAAAAGCCCGCCTTCTCCCGGTTTGCCATTATTGCCGGTGTGATAATTCTTTTCATTGTCGGCAGCTATCTACTTAAAGACGGGCCTCTGGGGCCCGGTGAGCAAGCCCCCCTGTTCAATCTCCCACAGGCCAATGGCACTGAAGGGATACTGTCGATGGAAACTCTGAAAGGTAAACCGGTGCTGATTGATTTCTGGAGCACCACATGCCCCCCATGTCTAATGCAAATCCCCATCCTGCAGCGAATTCAAAACGAATTTCCTGGCATTCAGGTGGTGGGTGTGGCGGTTGGCGGCGAGTCGCTGTCCCGATTAAAAGAGTTTTCGAAGGCGCGTTCCGTCACATATCCGATTGTCGCGGATTTAAGGGGGGTTGCCGCCGTTCCTTACAATGTCACCTCATTGCCCACGTTATTTGTTGTTGATGCCAATGGGGTCATTGTTCAGTCCCATGAGGGATTCTGGCCCGAAAAACAGTTGCTGGATGAGGTCCGAAAACTAATCAATCCGTAATTCGTTCGTCCAGGTAAGAAAATAGTTGCATTTATGTAGGATAAAAACCTACAATTATCCACATGAATATTCAGTACCCCCCAATTGTTGTTGGTCTGCTCGTTGTTGCCGTCTGCTTTCCTGTCTCTTCGCAGAACGGCAAGCCCAATCCCCTGGTCCAGGTGTCCGGTGCGGCGAATCAGATTCCAACTGCAGGCACTGTGACGCTGGAAGACTCTGATGCATCTTCAACACCACCGGCAGCAACTGTCAAAGTCAAATCATCCGGTACCCAACCACCCCTCGTGCAGATAAACCCGGCCGATCCCCCTGGCAGCGAAATGACCTCCCGGGGGCGAAATCTGCGCGGGGTGTACATGCCGGTAGGCAAAGTCAAAACCTGGGCGCCCGCTAAAATGGCACGGGAATTACAGGCACTTGGCGCCAATGCGGTGGTGATGGATTTCAAGGATGATTTTGGGCGGATAACATTTACAAATAAGCTCGAGATGGCCAGAGGATATCCGCACGGGTACATTCCCCGCATGAAAAAAATGGTACACACGCTAAAGGATCATGACATTTACGTGATCGCCCGGGTGGTTTGTTTTAAGGACAACTGGTTTGCCACGCGCTGGAAGGAGGTGGCGATACAGGATATTGGCACCAAAGGCAAATGGCACGATTTGCACAATCAGAAATGGGTGGACCCCCATTCACAGAAAATGCGCGATCACATTGTCTCCGTGGCCGCAGCCGCTGAGGCGCTGGGGGTGGACGAAATTCAGCTGGATTATGTCCGCTTTCCCGTGGAACCCAGCACTCGTAATGCGCGGTATCCCATGAAAAAAGCCGGTGATAAGCGATATGAAGTGATTGCAGAGCTGCTGCGACAAATCGATGGGGCGATTTCAATACCACTGTCTGCAGATGTGTTTGGGCTGACTGCATACCATCCGGACGAGAGTGAGCGGCTGGGACAGTACCTGGAATATCTGGCCCCCCATCTGGATGCGATTTCCCCCATGGTCTACCTGGCCAACTGGCCCCCAAAATACTGGGAAAATCCCAAACCTGAAAAAACCCATCAGGTGATAAAGGGCGCATGCGCACGTATTCGCCAGCGATTGGGAAATGACATTGTGATTCGTCCCCTGCTGCAGGCGTTCCGTTGGCGCGCTGAAAACTGGGGCTACAGTTTCATCAAAAATCAAATGGAGGCCGCTATCAATGGGGGGGCCGACGGTCATCTCTTCTGGAACGCCGGAGGCCGCTACAAACTGGTCAAAGCGGTATGGTACGACGCCGATCGCTCAGCATCGAATGATACGGACACAGATAAACCGGAATCTGACACTTCAGGGGCGCCGAAGTAACTTTTTCATCGGGAATCCCGTGTTCCCCTAAAATCCACCTGTTAAAATCTCGATTATTTTTTGGGACGAATGGCTATTTTGAATCAGATAGCATTGCATTGTTTTCAAATTTCAATATACATGTATTCTGGGTTTAATACTATTTGATGTATATTTTGACCTCATTTTTATAAGGGGCATTGACCGAAACGCAACGTTGAATGCCACCAGGCGTTGCAAAAGTGTCAGGTTACCTGGTTCAGGTATCCGGAACAGGTTAAGGAGAATAAATCATGTTGAAAGTAAAATTTTTTATGTGTGCCAGTGCCCTGTCACTGCTGTTTTGCGTACCCGCATTTTCGCAGAACGATAAATTGGGGGACGCTGATGAACAGATAATGGACGAGGAATTGCCTCCAGGAAACAACACCCCGGATGCCGCAGACAGTGGGGCGTCACCGGAACAACAGAAATGCGTTCCCAGGCCGGAACCCGCTGCGGCGCCTGCAGCCGAAGAGGACTTGCTCGCTGAAAACGACGAAAAGAAGACTGACGCGGAAGCCACCACTTTGCCCGAGATGTCAGATGTTCTGGATGAGGAAGGCAACCCGTTGCCCTATTGCGTGGAAAAACCGTATGTGCCGGTGGAGCCTCCCCCGGTCATATCTGACGAAATCGATTTTTCGCAGTTTGGGGAAAATGAGAGCTCAGCGGCCGTTAAGGCCGCCAAAGCGGACTATCTGGCTGTCTCTGAGGCGCTCGATATGCCCCTGGAGGGTCCCTATAAACGATATCAGTTTGAAATTCGGGATCGCCGGATTTCCTTTGCGCAATACATGTACGATGACTATCGCAGTTCCCGCAATGGTGGCATTGTGTTGATGGGAATTGGCATCCCGATTTTTGGAGGTGTGACGGCGGTGGGTGTTGTGTTGATGAGCAGGGCATTAACGGACGGTTGTCTGCCGGCCAACGATACCAACAATGAATGTACGGCGCCTCAACGGGGAGATACTGAAAATAAGCGGGATCTGGGTATTTTCCTCACTGCATTTGGTGCTGCGGTCACCGTCGCTTCCATCGCGGTGGGCGCAGTTAAAATCAAACGCAACCAGGGTCCCATGAAGTCGCTGGAGCCGTTGGTGGTTCAAAAGGCCGAAGAAAATAAAAAAGAAGAAGACAAAAAGCCCAAAGAAAAGAAAAAGGCACTTCATCTCAACGGATTCGCGCCGGTTGTCGCCACAGCCCAACACGCGGCGCCAGGTACAACCCTCGCCTTTTCCTTTTAAAAACGAATCGCCACTCCACACCTGCAGCATTCCCCAATCAGCGTGACATAAACGACGTTATTGTGGTTGTCCGGACTCTGCTGACATAATCCATAGACAACATTTCAGTTAAACGGTAGAGTCCACGCCAAATTATTACAACAGAGGCAGATGAACCATGACAGAAAACAAGACGGAACAGGATAAAAAATCACAGGAAGTCGCACCGGAAGACAAGGTGCCACTCAAGCAAAAAATCGCTTACGGCTTTGGTTCCACAAACGAGTTGTGGGGAAACTGGCTGTTTCCTTCCATGATTTGGCCGGTATTCAACATGTATATGCTGATATCTCCCTCCATGGTGGGTCTGGTGGTTATGGTGAACCGGCTGGTGGATGCTGTATCCGATCCATTTTTCGGATGGCTCTCCGACAATACCCGTACCAAGTGGGGACGCCGGCGTCCGTATATTTTGGTCTTTGCTATTCTTACAGCCCTTTTCTTTCCCGTATTGTTTCTGTGCCCAGGCCTTGGCAGCGGCTGGTCAGAGATGCAATACGTGTGGTATATGATTATAACGTCGGGTGTTTTAATCACGTTGGCCAGTGGTCACAACATGCCATATGCGGCTCTCGGCTCAGAGCTGACGCCTGACTACAACGAAAGAACCAGCGTTTTCTCCTACAAAACGATTATTCAGAAACTGCCCGAAATCGGTATGTTCTTTGCGGCGATGTTCATTGCGCTCAGTATGTTCAATAATACTGTGCCGGGCATTTCACAGGACGACGTGGCAGCGCTCAATGAACAGATTTCTTCCATGAGAACCGAAGCCAATGAGCTGAAAAAGGCACAGGCCGAAATAGAAGAGTCGAAATCCGGTGGAAAAGATGCCGACGCCAAATTGAAGGAAATTGAAGCCGCCGTCGCGAAACTGGAATCGGGTCTGCAGGATGCGAATGTTAAAATCGCTGGCATGGAATCGAAAGTACGCGATGCCGCTGATGAGGAGACCCCCGCACCATGGAACCTGGGTGAAGCCAAAAAGCCCGCCGCCAACAGTGACGACGCCGACAGCCAAAAATCAGCTATGGCAAAACGCATCGAAACTCTTGAAAAGGATCTGCAGGCCTCCTCGGTGCGAAATGAAGCGATGAAGGAAAAACCCGATATGCTTCAAGGCGCCAGGGTATACGCCGTGATGATTGGCATCGTAATGATCATCGTGGGTATCATTGTTTTCACCGTGGTCAAGGAACGGTATTATCACACGGTCGCGGTCAAACAGGAACGGGTAAAAATTTCTGAAACACTGTTCACCGCGCTATCATGCAAACCATTCCGTGTGCAGCTGGCCATGGCGGTGGCCATTGGCATTGGTATGAGCATGGTGGGTACCCTTGGGTACTTCACAACTGTATTTTTCGTCTGCGAAGGCGATTGGGCGGTTGGCGCACAGTGGAACTTTTATATGGGACTCGCCAACATGTCTTTCCCTTTTGTTGGTGTGCCGTTCTATGCGTTCGTTTCCAAAAAAATCGGCAAGAAAAAAGCCATGGGCCTGGTGATGATTATGGCCACCTGCATGTTCCTGCTTACCTGGGTACTCTATAATCCTGCGGTTAAATGGCTGCAGCTGTTTGCGGCCGGCGGTATCGCGTTCACCCAGGCGGGATTCTGGATGCTCTACAGTTCCATGATGGCCGACGTGGTGGATTGGGACGAAATGGAAACCGGCAAACGGCGGGAAGGCGCATTCAACGCCTGCGGATCCTGGATGATGAAAGTGGGCATGGCCCTCGGTGGCGGCGCGGCTGGACTGGTCCTTGAATCCACAGGGTTCGATGCAAATCTCGGCGGCGCGCAGAGCGTTGAAGCACTCACCCAAATGCGTTTGTGGCTGATGATTATTCCCATTATCGGTTACATCGTTGCATTTGCTTTCCTGGTTCGTCTGAACCTTACCCCCAAAGTAATGGAAGGCGTCCGCAGGAAACTCGAAGAAATGCGCGGTGCGGTATAGCGCCTGAACCTTCCCCCGTATTTCTTCGCCAGTTATTCACGTCCAGTTCATTTCATCCTTCGAAAAAGCATTATTTGGCCCAGATGAATATAATATTATTGTATTTTTTTAACATAAGTGATATTTGTAAGTACAGGTGCAATTTTTTATTGTCACTTAAATAGTCGAATTTCATTTTATTGGGGGGATGAAAGGTGTTGCCATGGGAATTTTTTCCTGTGCCGTTACCCGCCGTGTTCTCCGGTCCCACCTAAAAACAAGCTATATGTTTTGGATGACATCACTGCTGCTGGCCATGACGTTTCAAATTTCCTGCTCCGGCTGCTCCGAAGACGAGTCAGGCAAATCGGCGATAACAGATACGGAGAATCTGCTGACAGATACCATGCGATCGACAGCAGGGGATACAGCTGACTCTGTTGATACGGATTATCTCGATACGCACATCGATTTGGATACCTTCGTGGATACCGGCGATGAGATGCATGATTCGGCAGATAGAGATACGCGCAGCGGCGCGGGGGTGGGGGTTATCACGGGCGGCGCACAGCTGCAGAGCCACCGATACCAGCTTCGAGTATCCGTGGGCGCGGGAGTGGCGGCGAGCGGACAAAGCAAAAATTATCAATTAAATGTAGGCGTTGGCGCACAAACAACGAGGTAGACGGCCATGAACACGAGACAGATTTTAATGGGATATGTAGCCTTTTTTGCCGCAGCAACACTTTTTGTTACCACAGCAGCATCGGCTCGTGTGCCGGCAATGATTCCGGTTCAGGGAACACTGCTGGACGCCAACGGTATCCCAGTGGAGGGAATAGTCGATATCACATTTACATTATATGGAGACGCCGAAGGGGCAACGGCACTGTGGTCGGATACTATGCTGGATATTGATGTGGCGGATGGATTTTTCACACTGTATCTCGGCGCCGTTGAACCGCTTGATGTGGCAACCCTGGTCGGTGCTCAAGAGGTCTGGGTAGGCATTGCGGTGGAGGATGACGAAGAAATGGCGCGGTTTCGGCTGTTGAGCGTGCCGTATGCAATGGAAGCACAGATTTGCGAAAACGCGGTTGGTGATATTTCACCGAGGTCCATATCGATGAATGGAACGCTGATTGTGGATGAATCGGGAAAATGGGTGGGTGACGCCACCGGTTTACAGGGTCCCAGGGGCGAGGCCGGTCCAACAGGCCCTCAGGGTGTTCCGGGCCCCAAAGGAGACGCAGGCGCAACCGGTGCGGCCGGGCCAGTGGGACCAATGGGACCGATGGGCGCGGATGGCCTGGATGGGGCGGTAGGACCAATGGGACCCGCTGGGCCGATGGGGCCGATGGGACCAATGGGACCAATGGGACCGATGGGCGCGGATGGTCTGGATGGGGCGGTTGGACCAATGGGACCGATGGGACCCGCCGGGGCGAATGGGGCAGATGGCGTGGACGGCACCGACGGGATTTCTGTGGTCGTGACCTCGCTTTCCACTGGGGATACTAACTGTCCATTTGGCGGCGTTGAACTGCTGTCAGGCACAGGCACTGATTATGTCTGCAATGGGGCAGCAGGCGCCGATGGGGCGGTTGGTCCCGTTGGGCCGCAGGGGCCCGCTGGACCGATGGGACCGATGGGACCGGCTGGGGCGGATGGTCTGGATGGCGCGGTTGGGCCAATGGGACCGGCTGGGGCGGATGGCGCGGTTGGACAGGTTGGACCGATGGGACCGATGGGACCGCAGGGCGCTGCAGGGTCAGATGGTGCGGATGGTATTGACGGCGTGTCTGTTTTGGCGACGTCATTGTTGGTTGGGGACGCGGATTGCCCGTTCGGCGGTGTTGAGTTAATATCGGCCACGAGTACTGATTATATTTGCAACGGTGTACCCGGCATCAACGGTGTCGATGGTGCGGATGGCGCCATTGGTCCAAAGGGGGAGCAGGGGCCAGTGGGACCGGTTGGACCGATGGGACCGATGGGACCGATGGGACCGGCTGGGGCGGATGGCGCGGATGGCGCGGTTGGGCAGGTTGGACCGATGGGACCAGTGGGACCGATGGGACCCCAGGGACCAATGGGACCGGCTGGGGCGGATGGTCTGGATGGCGCGGTTGGGCCAATGGGACCGGCTG
>JAFGWT010000037.1 GCA_016937015.1 Deltaproteobacteria bacterium
CTCCCGAGAGGGCCGCACCAATCGCTTAGGGAATATCGTTCCCTTGCCCCTATTGATGTCCCTTTCTCGGAAGCAATGGAATGAACCACACAGAAACTTTCAAAAAAAATGAGACAGTAAAAAATTTCTGATGAAGGGTGTTTAAAAAGAAACGTTTACAACCAGTCGACGATAACTTGTAAGGGGTGGCGAGCCGTCATCTGTTATTTCAAGAATGACATGAATCGATTTGCCTGCAGCGTCATCCGGAACCGTCAGGACGGTCGACGCACCTGCGCTGTTCTGAATGGGGACTGCACCGATGTAGGAGCCTGGTTCCTCATAAACCCACCAAAAATAATTCAATGCGTCGCCATCCGGGTCATTGGACCCGGCCGCGCTCAGCTCAACGCCCCCGCCCCCGGAGACCGCAACCGCAAGAACGCTTCTACCGGTATCACCGTTGAGTACGGCAATGGGGTGATGGTTCGCCTCGCCATAGTTGCCGGTCACGGACCAATCCATCCGTGCGGCAAAATCGTTGTGAATGGCTTCGCTCCAGCGGCTAATGGACTCTGCCGCGTCCGTATACATGAGGTATGGATCATAATTACTTTCATCCAATTTTCCGTTGCATTCCATACCGCGAACCTCAGCCATTTCATCCGAGTTAAACCTTCCGCCCCAGCCTCCCTGAGTCACCTGTTCCGGGTCGTGCAATCCGTTGGGAATCAAATGAAAAATCGCCGGAGAATCCCCTTCAAACGCATCTATGCGATCCAGATAAACCGCGCCCAACGCACCATGACTCTGAATGTTTTCCGCCACCCAGGTTTCGGTGGGCTGCCAACTATATACCGATACCGCACGAATATAAAAAAGATCGGGAAAAGTCGCCGTCATCCACGCCCCGGCATCATCCTGTCCTTGAATATCATATACTCGCAACTTACTGATAAATGCGTCAAGCTCGTTTGCAGAACGCGTGTTTCTCACGGTCCAAAGAGCCTGAGCCAACGTATTGCAACCGCTCCAGCAGGTTACCCACAACGGACGAGAATCGTTCTTGTCTACCGCGGCCACTATCAAATCCGAACCGTTACTGTTGCAGTCATCGCAAACCCCGTCCATACCGTACACCGATTGTCCCACCACAGAAACCTGCCGAAGAGCGTCCACACCTGGAAACGCCGCATTATGAACCTTAAAGTTGGAAACCACACTTCCGTACGCATCAATGACGGTATCAATCAATCCCTCGTCTTCATACGTTTCAGACCAGCAGCTTCGGGCCAAAACAAACCCTTCCAAATCAAACCAATCCCCATACGCCAACTGTCGAACCATCGACTGCTGGTCGTCTCCCCGGTAGTCTACCAGATGAATTACCCGCGGCTTCCACAACAATTCATCCGCAGACGAATCCGTGTCCCCATCCATGCCGCTATTGCTATCGCTGTCGTTGTCGCTATCGCTGTCGTTGTCGCTATCGCTGTCGTTGTCGCTATCGCTGTCGCTATCGGAATGGCTCGAGTCAGCGAGCGCCGAGTCGCTGCTCGAATCGCTATCTCCACTACCGTTTTGAAATATAAAGGAATGATTGCAGCCGACGGACAGGATCCAAACAACGAACCCACCGCCGAAAACAAAAGATCGCCCTGCACGCATTGAATTCTTCATTGAATTTCCGCCAACAGTTGCTTCGCTTTCTCCGCCCCCCGTGTCCCTGGGTGAGCAGAAATGATGGTTTGCAGAGTTTGACGATATTCTGCCGAGCGACCGAGGTGTTTCAACGAATTGGCCAAACGCAGCCGCGCTTCCAAAGTGTTCGGTCTATCACCGGGAGCCGCCGACAGATAAGTTTTCAGTATATCTACCGCTATGCCGTGATCACCCAGGTATTCCTGATATATCACACTCAACTTGTACCGGGCGCTGTTCATGTCTGCCGGGCTTCCCATTGCCGTCAGCTTGCTGTACATTTCCGAGGCGCGTCGGTATTTTCCCTGTTTACGGTAGCAGGTGGCCAATAAATCGATTACGGTTCTATCGCTTGAATTGGCCTTCAATTTGCGTTGCAGGGCCGAGTGGGCTTTTTGATATTGTTTTTGAATAATCCATTGTTCAATCTGTTGAACGGAAAACTCCGCGCCATTGATGAAACGTCTGCCGGAATCTGTGTTCTCTGCAGTCAATGACGACGCGTCTTCGGACACCGCTTTTGTCATCTCTTCTGCCAGCCCCTCCCCATCGTTCTCAGTGCGCTGCAAACCTGGCTGGGGATTGAGCAATTGCGTCACCCGACCGATTTGTGCAACTGTCACAGTCTCTAATCCGGATGACTCTTCTGCGTAAAAAATCCGCTTAGTCCCAGCTTGAATACGCCAGGTTTCCCCACTATCGGACTGAACCGAAATCTCGCCGCGCACCACCCCCAACTCAACCTGGTCATTCCCATTCACTTCTACCCAGAATACCGTACCCATCACAGTGGCTGTATACAAACCGGCCTTTATCTTCAACGTTTCACGATTTTCCACATGGGGAAGTTCCACCGCCAAAATGCCCCTGTGCAACACAAAGCTGTTCAGTTTCGCACTTGAACGAACAACACTCATTTCGGTGCTTTCATCCAGCCCGAGCAGGGAATGACGAAAGCGTACCACGTATCCCCCGGCGTTACCTTGCATCCGATGCCCCACAACAACAGACCTGGCCGCATTTGCCACCAGGGGAAACACCAATTGATAGTCAAATGATGTCGTTTCCTGACGTGGCAGTGATGCCTCATGCGTTCTATCTTTCGTCGCATCCGGAGCAAACACGACCAATAAAATACCAACAACCGCGATAACCGCGGCAGCGGCGACCACCCAATGTAACGATTTCAGCGAAGAATGCCCATCTGCGGCAGCCAAAAGTTTCGCACGATTCTCTCCCGAAGGGTCTGGAGAATGGTCTGTCATGTACGAATGCAAATTGCGACGCGTTTTCTCCCAACGACTCATTGCCTCCCGACAGGATGCGCACTGGTCCAGGTGGGCAAAAAACAAGTCGCGCTGTTCGCTGTCGAGCCGTTCTTCCTGGGCCAAATCCAACAGTTCGCAATATGTCATCAGACACCTTTGCTTTCTTCAGCGCTTTCGAGCTGCGCAGTCAACACAGTTCGGGCCCTTCGTAGATGGGTCCATACAGTGTTCACGTTCATTCCCAGAAGTTCTCCTATTTCATTCCCCCTCAAACCATCCTGTTCATACAAAACAAGCACCTGTCTCTGAACTTCGCTCAAGCGGCCAAGAAGCTTGCCCATATCGAGATGAAACATCGCTCCCACATCCGGCGCCATTTCCGCAGTGTGCGCAACAGCAATTCGCTGCCCTTTCATCGCTCCTAAAATTCGATTCCGTATGGCCCACCGTCGTCGATATTGCCGGGCCATACGAGTCGCATAGCTATATATCCAAGGTTTCAACTTCCCCTCTTCCTTATACTTACCTGCGCCTTTTCGAATGGCCAAAAATATATCCTGGCAAAGGTCTTCCACCTCTGCGCGCCCCAATGACGGCGCGATACTGAGTATCGCATGATCCACGAAGCCCCCGTACTTTTCGTATAACTGACCAAACGCCGGCATATCTCCCTGTTGTATCATCGCCATCAACCGGGCGTCGGTGACTTCACTCATATTGCTACATGGCATGGAAGGCTGTTTTCCGTTCAAAAAAAATACCATTCATTCGATACAAACCATCCGACCGCCTGGTTGCGGTAGATTATCTCTCCATCATTCCCGTCAGTTATCACTGTTCTGTACGGCGACATAAACAATCCGAATGTAATTTCGGTCCACGCCTGAGATACAGGAATACTGAAACCAAAACCCAGAACGGCATCCGCTTTGGGATACCTGTACGACGACGATGCGCCCATCTGTTCCACTCGAACCGACTGAAGCCCTCCTGAAACACCCAACACCGGGCCCATTTTAATCCCGGCGTTTGCAAAATTTAACCGGAATTCGGCTTCTCCGAACACACTCCACCCGTCAACGGTAACCGCCGCTTCTTTTCCAAACGGACCCCACCCGCCCCCGGCACCGATTTTCAATCCGATATTCGACGCAATCTGCACCACCACCCCGGTACTCCCCAACACATTCAACGAAGGTCCGAGATGTCCGGCCAACGCGCCCCTGCCACTCGCCGAAAGGTACCAACGGGCCGATGGCCGGTGGGGTGCGGAAGCTTCTTCTTTCTCGGGCGTTTCTGCAGGAGCGGGCGGACAAGTCGATTCGGTGATTCCGCGCTCTTCCAGTTCCAGCAGATAGGCCGATTCAAATAACTCCGCCACTGTTCTCCCAAGTTCTTTTTCGGCATATTCACTGTCATTTTGACGAAACAACCGAAAAATCGCACGTTCCGCTTCCAGGGTAGCGACGTGAAGCGTCAACGCATTGTTTGTTCCCCGCGTAAGCCACATGGCGCCATGGGCGTTATTTTGTCGCACCAACGCATACACCGCATCGACCTGAAACTGAGTCGGCAACTCCTCGAAACGGGGCGTCTGTATATCCGTCTGCATGATATCATAACGATCTAAATTGAGTTGCAAAGAAGTTAGAAAAGCGGATTCATCTTTCAACCCGTCGGTATCCTGTGCCAACGAAACAAACACCAGGCGCGGTTTTGAAGAATCCGCCTCTGCAAAAATGCCGTTCAAAAAAAAACATAAACAGCAACTCACCGCCAAAAGCACTTGGGGTTTAATGGTCCGGGTCGCAACCTGAATAGATTCAATCATGCCTTGTGTGTAACAGAAATCGACCTCACTGCCCACGACAATGTGTGCGGAGTGCAGACATGCCTGCTTCCTTTCGCCTGATTCAAATTTGTGTCCCTTAACAGATTCAGGTATCATTTGAAATGTAACCAGTAGAGGAGATACGGTATTGACATCATTTATCGCTTTTCAAAATGCTTTTCTACGAAAAGTTTCAACAGCTGCATTAATGGTGTGTCTCGCCGGATGCAGCGAGTCGAATAACGATTACGATACCGGTGTTGACAGCAATTCAGACAGTCATTTTGACAGCAATTCAGACACACAAACAGAGTTGGCGGCAGATACGGAAGGCGACACGGAAACAGGCCCGATTGCGAACACGCCCACAGACGCCGATACTGAGGACACAGAAACAATCCGGGATACACACAACAATACGAACATTGACACTGAGGACTCCGGCACCCACCAGGATTCTGACAACGATACCAACACTGACACGGACGACTCGAAAACAAACCCGGATTCTGACAACGATACGAGCATTGACACAGAAGACGCCGACGACTCGGACGACACTGGCTCAGTTGCAAAAGACATAAGGCTGCCACCAGCGAATGCCCCATGGGACTATCAGATTGGGGGCGGATATACACCACCGACAGGCGTGCAGGTGGTCAGTCGCGACAGGGAGGATTCCCCGGCGCCGGGCCTCTATAACATTTGCTACGTCAACGGTTTTCAGATTCAGCCCAACGAGGAAACATGGTGGCAAACCAATCATCCGGATTTAATTTTGCGCGACAGTAACGGTGATCCGGTGGTGGATGCCGGATGGGATGAAATGTTGCTGGATGTGCGTACCCAAACCAACCGAGATGCATTGGCAATCATCATTGGCGAGTGGATAGCGCAATGTGCCAAAGATGGATTTGACGCCGTCGAAATTGATAATCTGGACAGCTATGAGCGCTCGGATGGTCTTATTACCCAGGATGACAACACCGCCTTTATGGGCATGCTGTCAGACATTTCTCACGCAAACGGTCTGGCCTCGGCCCAGAAAAACGCGGCGGCGTTTTTGGAGAACGTCAGCCAAATGAAAACAGATTTTGCCGTTGTCGAGGAATGCAATCGATGGGACGAATGTGGCGACTATCAGAATGCATACGGAGATCTGCTGTTCATTGTGGAATACCGAAAACAGGACTTTAATGCCGGCTGCACCGCATTTCCAGAGCTCTCCATTGTGCTGCGTAACCTGGACGTCAGCACGCCCCAAAGCGGCAACTACGTTTACGACGGCTGCTGAAAAAGTTCCGGATGCACGAATTGACACATTTGTTATAGTACCCGTTCAAAGTGAGACGAGGAGGACGCATGGCATTCCCCAAAATTTTATCTTTTACTATCACAAACGCTTGCAACCTGCGGTGTCGCATGTGCGCTCAGTGGAGTGAAGACGGTTACGTCACCACTGGTGTCAAGCCTGCCAAACCGTCGATGCAAACCGACGATTGGAAACGTCTCGTGGATGAAGCGACGCCCCATGGCATCGACTTAATCATTGTGCGCGGTGGTGAACCGTTCCTGCACTCCGGTATTATCGATCTGCTCGAACATATACGCAGCAAGGACATTTTCATTGCAGTTGACACCAACGGCACGGTGCTCGAAAAATATGTGGACGACCTTGTGCGCATCGGCAATATGCACATCACGTTTTCGGTGGATGGGCCAAAGGACGTTCACGACAAAGTTCGACAATCAGAGGGCTCGTTTTTAAAAATCAAAGAAAATGTCCGCCGCTTGCTCGATGCGGAACAAAGGCACGATACCACACTCAGCAAGGGCATCTGTTGCACGGTCAGTCGCTACAATTATCAATCCATCGGTGATATGCCGGATGTGGCCCGTGAGCTGGGTATCGACACGGTTAATCTCGTCCCTTATTACTACGTTCCTGCCGCAACTGGCGCACGATACGAACAGCAGCTTCGGGACAATTTCGGCAGCAACGCTTTTTCGTGGCGGGGATTCCATCACGAAGATTCAGGCGTTGATTTGGAAATATTTGAAGCCGCCTTTGCAAAATATCTACACGAATTGCGAGACATCAGGAACGACACCTTCCTGCCCTTTAAATCAAGGGATTATCTCACCTGGTTTAAAGATTCTGAAATACCGGTCGGCGCTGAGAATTGCTGGAACATCGAAAGATTGATGGACATTCAGCCGGACGGCGCTGCCAATTTTTGCATCGACTTTCCGGACTACTCCCCAGGCAATGTGATGCAATCTTCAATTGCCGAACTATGGAACAGCAAGCGCGCTGCCAAATTTCGAGATTACCGGCGTGCGCAGCCCTTTGCGGTCTGCGGACGATGCGGCGCGAAATACTGCAGCATGCCCAGGTAGGGATATTGCGAACCACTTGTCAGGGCGTACACCACCCGCCCCCTTTGTTGCACGATGCGATAACATCATCGGTGACGTCGTCTTCTTCGTAGTAAAACACGTCCGCGCTGGCATGGTTACACCAGCCCACCAGCCCCTCGGTGGGACAATTGGCTTCTGTTGAAAAACCGCTTTCCACAGACGCACACATTGATTCAGCCTCTGCTGTATCTGTGAATTCGTGGCATTGAGAATTTTCAGACTGCATATCACAAATACCGGCAGCAGGGGCGCGACTGCAATCCAATTCGATATGGCTGCCATCTTCAATGGAACACCATGCGTCGTCCTCGAAAAAAAGAAAGCGGCAATCGCCCGCCAGCGAGTCGTTCTGTTGGGCAATACTCGCGGGAATAAAATATGGCGTTGAATACCAGTAACTTCGATACACCTCACCAGTGGATTGATTGAGCCCGCGGCATATGCCCACAAGAATCTCTCCCTCTGGTGGCGCACACGGTTCATCGCGCCAGATGCCGTCGCTTCTATCCTGACAGTTCACCACAAACACATCGGTGTCGCTGCCGTCCCCAGCGCTGTATTCTTCCTGACAATCGCCAGATGCCATCGAACAGGAGCCGGCTAGACGCTCACGGGGCAGTGCGCAGGCGACTGCCGGGTCGACCGTTTCGGTATCGACGACGACGGTGTCGGTATCTGCAGTATCATTTACGGCGACAGTAACTGAATCGACCGAGTCTGTGGCATCCGTTGTTGCGGTGCCGGCAGTGTCTGTGAGGGTAGTGGTTGATGAGTCAACAGTGTCCTCGGCGGTGCTGGTCGTCGTATCGGCAGTGTCATCTCCATCAACGCCGCTGGACCTGTTGCAACTGACCAACACCCCCAACAAAACGGCGATGACTGACAACAGATTCCCATGTGACCGTTGCATAAAAACTCCCCCTATCACTGGGTCAGTGGCGCATCCATTCACGCAATATCTGCATACCCATCATACGAGGTGACCCAGTAAAGATCTTTAGAAAAATGAATGCTGCCACTTAAGACAATAGTCAACCAACCAGGTCGACCTGCTGCACGGTTCCCACAGAACCGGACTCGGATAGGAACACGCCGGTGGCTGCGGTTTGTCCAAGGAGCGTGCCGTCGGCGCCTCGCTGCTCAAACGGTGTGGTGGCCGCGCCCAGATACATCGCTCCCACATTGCCGCTGCGCAAATCCATCAAACCGCTGGTCGACGGATTGCCCCGCCAGACGCGCAGGTCACTGTAAACCGCATCCGCTTCATCAATCCATCCGTTGCCATCTTCGTCGTGCTCAGCCAGTTCGGCAAACCCGTTGCCGGTCGATGGTCCAAACAGCTCCGTCCCGTTGTTGACCATACCGTCACCATTGCGATCGTAAACAAGAAAGCCGCTGCCATCCGCTACAAAGGATATCGATTCATCAATCCCATCGCTGTTAATATCAAAGTTAAATTTCTCTTCGGTGAGTTCCGCGGCACCCCCACTAAAGTTTAGCACCAGTGGGTCCACCAGCTTTGCATCACCGGCGCGCAATTGAAAAGATGTGACTTCAACCCGTTCCCGTTCCATATGCAAACTGGAGGCAAAATTAATTTCCCTGCCGTCCTCTGTTTTCACCACCCCGCTCGCCGCGAACGTCGTTTCCTCCCGCTCAACCGTGGTGTTGCTGTAATCATACGATACCCCCCACCCTTCCCGCTCGGGATCAGCGTTCGGCGCAATCGAGTCGCGGCCCTCGGCTGCCCTACCTTGATGTTCCTGTGCAAACGCTTCTGATGATCTGGCTGCGTTTGCCTCGTCAATTTGCGAGGCATCAAAAAGCCGAACTTTTTTACCGCTCAGCATCTCAACCATTTGTTTCATCAGATTCAAGCGGGGGTCGGCAACCATGGCGTCTTCTTCGCCGTCGCTGTCCCCGCCTTTTTCGCAACGGCCCTGCGCGCATGCCTTTAGCTTTTTCATCAGTGACGCATCGTCGGGCATCGACTCATGGCGCATTCTTTTGCCATGCATCTGTCCGTGGGCCAGTTCCAGACTCTCTGCACTCAGCTTCACCCTGTCCACAATGCGCTGAAAAGATGCACCATCCCGCGGTCGTTCTCCGGCTGCGGTGGCTTCCGCGTCTCCGTCAATCCAGGCGCGAAACGATTCCGCCTCCTGCGATACGGTCGTTTTTGAATGACTGGACTGAAGGTTGACTGTGGACTGCGAAATAATCATGGGCAGGCTCCTTCCGTGGAGGCATTGGCGGGTCCCAATGCAGCATCGCCATCACCGGCGACCGGCGCATTCGTGCGCGCTGTTAACTTTGTCGGCGGAACAGAGAGAAGCTGTAGTTTTTTTTTAAAGTGTAACGACCAAAGACAGTTTTGCGCAGTAAATCAAGTCCCAGTTGACCAGCGGCATAACGAATTCCTCGTCGCTGTCTTTTTGTGTTTCGATAAAGAAAAAGGTGGCGCCACTGGCTTCGACCGAAGGCACCAGCAACACAGTGGGGGCAAATTCAAACGGCGCCCAGGGAAAGGTAACTGTCAGATTTCCCTGAATATAACCGATGACCCAATCTTTGGGCGCCAGTTCATTGAGCGTCATGTCCCTGGTCAGGCGCGCAGCCCCCAAACCAAACTGAGTCCATATATCAACCTGAGGCCGATTCACGCCACCGCCCAGTTTGGTGCCAAACGCCAGTCCCCCACCGTAAAACCGACCGGTGAAAAGCAACTCGTTGAGCACCATCCCGTTGAGGGACACCTGGTACGGTTTAACATATGAAAGATATCCCAGACCAAAAAAGAATGGCGGCTTTTTGCCGTTGCTGTCTTCAAGAACGGGAGACGGATTTTTTGACGGATAGTAGGTCACGCCGATCACCGCCGTTTCATAAGCGGATTGCACCGTCAGCGTGTTACCGGGTCTGTAGTTGGGATCGCCCTCCTCCGGGATAACACACTCATCGTTGGCACTGGACTCAAAATCGACAATGCAGACCGCTGCGCCGTTTTTGGGCTTGGCAGTTGTCTGAAAAGACCGCGCTTCGTAGCGGACCACCGGTTCCCAGGCTTTCATGATGGGGATACCCAGTTCCGCAAGAAAAAACGCGGCCTTGGCGCCATAACTGCCATATTTCGCCGCATTTTCCTTATACGGATGGCGGGGCGAACTGAGGCCGTTTGCCTCGTAATGTCCCTTTTTAAGACTGACCAGATTGAAAAAGCGGCCTTTCAGCTCAACGGTCCAGGTAAAGTAGTTGGCAATATCGGTCTCCACGTCCGGATAACTCTGCGGTACCCAGCCGCGATATGCAATACCAGCCATGGGATCAAGCCTGAACCATTTGTGAATCACCCGTTTGGGCAGTTTTTCTCTGGGAGTGGGCTCTGCGGGATCGTGATAAAATTTGGCAATCGTTACCACATCCTCCTGCGGCTTTGACGCCGGCTTTGACGTCTGCGGCGTCACGGTTTCGGATTTTGACCTCTCATCGCCATTCTCCTGCGTCTTCTGTTCAGTTACCGCAGCACTATCCGATTTTCCTTTTTGGTCTTTCTTTTTTTCCCGTTCCTTTTGGATGCTGTCATCCACATGCTGCTGCGTCATTTCCCGAATGGTCTGGGCTTGCCCCCAAACAGGCTGCAATAACGTGCACAGAAAAAACGATATGCCCATAACGGCCGCTATCTGAAAATAAGTCATCAAAACCCTCTTTTTTAAAGTCCCCACGCTGCGGTTCTTTTGACTAATTTACAGGAGGAACCATTGGATTGGAAATAGTCGACCCCAGATTTTTCCAGTTTCACCCGACTTTTTTTTCAGCACGAAAAAACAGCGCTCAAACACCAGATTAATTCACACTTAAATATTTTAGCCTCTATGAAAATCATTCTTGTTAGAGTATCATGGAAAACCTGCCATTTGCCAGGCATTGGTCATTCTATGGAGGAAACAATGAATAAGGCATTCTTTTTACTGTTAATCATTACTTTGTTACTTGGGATTGGCTGTTCTGACGATTCGAAAAAGGGAACCGATGGTCAGGACAGTGACACCGCGTCGAACGCCGGTGATGATACATCTGCTGACGATTCCAGTATCGCCAGTGATACCAGTGGCACCGGCGATACCAGCGGCACCGGTGACACCAATGGGACCAGGGACACCGCCAGCACGGGTGATACCAGCGGTGCAAGTGATTCCACAGGTACCGACAATCCCGTTGATTCCGCCGACACCGCCAGCGGCATGGGCGATTCGGACGATACAAATGACACAACCAGCGGCATGGGGGACCCCAACGACACCGCTGATTCAACCACGATCGGCGATACAAACGGCACATCAGACACTGGCGACACCGCTGACTCTGCCGACACCAGTGAAACCGACAACACCGCTGATACCAGCGATACCGCCAGCAATGGGGGGGACACAGCCAGTAGCGCGGATACAGGTGGCTGGGGACAGTCAACAGACTCCGCGGGAGACATTGGCTGCATGCAGGTTCCCTGTGCCGGCACTGTGTATCAGTGCGCAAACTGTCTTGACGACGACAGTGACGGTCTGACCGATGCCGCAGACCCGGACTGTCTGGGGCCCTGTGACAACAACGAAAGCGGTTTTAACATTGATATCCCTGGCAGTTATCCCTCCGGATGCACCCTCGAGTGTTATTTCGATGCGGATCAGGGGTCTGGAAATGATGAATGCGAGTGGGACTACACCTGCGATCCCTTTACGCAGTTGGTGAAAGACGATGGCAAAGGTAAAACCTGTGAGTATGACGATTCCCAACCCGAGTATTGTGCAGAGCTCAAGGCATCACAGGCGTTGCAGTGCAACAACATCTGCGAGCCGCTGGTTCCCAATGGCTGTGACTGCTGGGGATGCTGCGAACTCGGCGGGCAATACCGCTACATCGGTACCCCTGGCTGCAGCCTTGATAATCTCGATGCATGCGATCAGTGCGTTCCGGTACCGTCATGCGAGAACAAATGCGGCGAGTGTGAACTGTGCATCGGCATGACCACCCTGCCAGATTATTGTCTGACCGCGGTGGATACGGATGTCACCGTTGATTCCGACACAACCAACGATCCGGACGATTCCGACACTGTCAACGATCCGAACGATACGGACACATCAGACAATCCAGACGATACGTCAGGTACCACCGATACCGAAGATGGTCCGGTATATCTCCGCTGTCCGGATGGTCGCCAGCCCTGTGGCCAGCCCGGAGACGCCGCCTGCAACGCCGGCCTCTACTGCATCACCGGCTGCTGCACCCCCATTATTCTGAATTAATCCGGCAGAACAGAACGCTTTACATCGTCATATTCCGCATCCACCACTGTCACAGTGGCTTAACAGGCACACATATGTCGACAATATATTTTTTCTCTGGATGAGATTCGGGGGACTGATAATACAGTTCGTAGTGTGGCCGGTCGTCAGGCTGAAAACCGCTTTGTGGTAAAAATTCGCCCATCATTATCTGCCATGCATCCGAAAACTGGTCATCCGCCAATTCAAAATGGCCCACCGCAAACTTTCCCGAGGGGACACTGGCCTTGCCAATATCGCCATCGACAGCCACATCTCCGTCCACTTTCAAACACACATCAAGGCGCAGCTTTTCATCGTCTGTGATATTGGGATCATCGTGATACACCATGAGTATGGGGCTGTTGGCACCAACCAGCCCTCTTGGCCCGGCCCAGGTACACAATCTGCCAATCAGTTTTCCAAACAGTTTTGCGTCTCCCTGATATGGGCCCACGTGTCTCAAATACACCACGCGAAATTCAGGCATGTCCTTTACTTCGATTTCCGCGTTCAATCCTTTACTGGTTTCTGTCTTCATTCGAATCCTCCATGTTGGTGTGGCTGACTGCCATCCATCCTCTGCCATGGTGATTTCAAATACTTTGCCTGCGTTGCCATTCGTTTTACCGATATTGCTTTTCGTTTTGCCAATCCTGTGCTGCGCCGCACCGCCGTCTCGCCATTCGCTGGCGCTAACGCCCATCACCTCCCTGAACGCCCGGGCAAAAGCTGCTGACCCCGAAAATCCGCAATCCATAGCAACTTCGGTAATCGACTTTGCCGGCTGGCTGGTCAGATACCATGCGGCACGTTCAATCCGAAGGCGCTTCACATAATGATTGAGTGTTTCACCGTGAAAACTGCTGAAAATACGATGAAAATGAAATTTCGAAAAACCGGCTGCCTTCGCTATCGCCGCCAGTGACAACTCTTCAAAAAGATGCTGCTGAATATAGTCCATCGCTCGGTTGATACGAGCGGCGTATTCCTGTTTGCGTTGCTTTGACTGCAAATTCATTTAAGCCTCTTGATTATCATTCCTGCACACAACCACAATTGCGCACAAAATTCAATTCTCCCCTGAAACCACTTTACAATCAGCGAGTCCCGATTAATAAAAGGGCAACGTTGAGTCCTACATGAGCACGGGAGAATTCCAATGATTACGCTACTCGACTACGGCGCTGGAAATGTAAGAAGTGTTGTTAACTCGGTCCGAAAACTGGGCCATGAGGTTAAAATGGTAACCAAACCCCAGGATATTCTGGACGCGGAACGTCTGATTTTTCCTGGTGTCGGTTCCTTTGGCAGCATGATGCGCATCATGCGGGAACGCAATTACATCGCGCCACTGCGCCAATATCTCGAACAGGACCGCCCATTCCTGGGAATTTGCCTCGGCATGCAGGCCTTGCTGGAGGGCAGCGAAGAAAGTCCCGAGATTCCAGGCATCGGCTTCATAAAAGGCAATGTCAAACGGTTCGACATCGATTTGGCCGTCCCTCACATCGGCTGGAACGGCATTTTGCCCAGACAGGATTCCGTTCTTTTCAAGGATTTGAAAGGTGACGAAAAATTTTATTTCGTCCACTCCTACTACGTGGCGCCGGCGCACGAAGCCGTCGTGTTGACCCGCACCGATTACGGCAAAAATTTTGTCAGCGCAGTCCAGCGTGGCAATGTGATTGGCACTCAGTTCCACCCGGAAAAAAGTGGCAACAACGGCCTCAGGGTATTGCGCAATTTTATCGAAAACGACCGCAAAATGATACCCGTCAGAGTTCGTGCAGAGGAAACGAAACTGGCTAAACGCATCATTGCCTGTCTGGATGTGCGCAGTAACGACGATGGTGATCTTGTTGTCACCAAAGGGGATCAGTACGATGTTCGGGAAGACGGCGCGGTTCGAAATCTGGGTGCACCTGTGGATTTGGCTGAACGATACTACCTTGAAGGCGCCGATGAAATCACGTTTTTAAATATTACCGGGTTCAGGGATTTTCCACTCGAAGATATGCCCATGCTCGAAGTGTTGAAACGCACGTCTGAAAACGTATTTGTGCCATTGACCATTGGTGGCGGTATCCGTGACTACACTGACGAAAACGGAAAGGAATATTCCGCACTTCAGGTGGCATCCGAGTATTTCCGTTCCGGCGCCGACAAGGTATCCATTGGAAGTGATGCGGTCACGGTGGCGCTGGATTACCTGAAGACCGGAAAAAAAACCGGCAAAAGCCCCATTGAAACCATATCCGAAGTGTATGGTTCCCAGGCGGTGGTCATCTCCATTGACCCACGTCGGGTGTACGTGGCGTCCCCTTCGGACGTTCGGCATCAGGTAATCGAAACCGCGTTTCCCGGACCAAACGGCGAAACATACTGCTGGTACGAATGCACCATAAAAGGGGGCCGTGAAGGCATGCCCATCGACGCCATCACTCTGGCGCAGATCACCGAACAGCTGGGCGCAGGTGAGATTCTGCTGAACTGCATCGACAAAGATGGCACCAATTCGGGTTTTGATATTGAATTAATTTCCGCCGTTAAAAAAGCGGTGTCAATTCCCGTGATTGCTTCCAGCGGCGCCGGTGCGGTTGAACATTTTTCCGAAGTTTTCGAAAAAACGGATGTGGAGTCCGCGCTGGCAGCAGGCATATTTCACCGGCGAGAGGTGCCTATAGAGGCGGTCAAAGACCACCTGAAACCGCTGCTGGAAATACGCAGGTAGTCCTCCTGTATCTCCGATGAATGCCCATCCCCGTACGTACCTCAGAGGCGGTTGCTGCAAAGGCAGCATAACGTCCCCCCCGCGACGGCCGGGCTCCAGAACACCCCGGATTCTCAATGCTTTCGGGATCCCCACATGCGCCTCATGATTCTACACAAGTTTTTGTTGACATATATCTGCGTGATATAGCCATGATTCGTCGTTCCCGCGGAGGCGGGAACCC